>JAZDKT010000039.1:0-4501 GCA_043802685.1 Candidatus Falkowiibacteriota bacterium
AAACGAACGCGCTATTCGCGAAAAAATCCGCTCCGAGCTGGGCATGGGGGCTTACGCGAAACTGGCTTTGCCAAAAATCAAAAAAGCGCTGAAAAATAACGAGACAGTGCTGGCGGAAAGCTTGTATAGCTGGGATGAATACAAGATCATGAAGCAGAAATTTTCAGATTCATTCAAAGTAATCGCGGTCTACGCCTCTCCCGATATTAGATTTCAACGGCTTAAAGAAAGAAAGAAAGAAAGGCCGATCAAAAATTACAATGAGTTTAAAACCCGCGACTATTCCGAGATTGAAGGCACTGACAAAGGCGGCCCGATTGCCATAGCGGATTATATGATAATCAATGAGGGCAGTTTATATAATTTGCGTAAAAACATTATTAGCATAATTAAAAAAATATAATTAATAGCTAAGCTTTGGCCTTTTTTCACGCCAGCGTTCGTGTTGATTATCACATCCGCGTTCGCACCGCCGCGGGCGTTGCGACCGCTCTCGGAGCGAACAAGAACGAACGAAGCGGACGCAACGCGAAGGCAGCAGCCTGAGCGGTGCGTACGCGGAATGCTAACTTAAATAAAAAAATGAAAAATAAAATCGTAATCGGATTAATAGGAGAAAAAGGTTCGGGAAAAGGCACGGTAGCGAAATATTTGATTGAAAAATACGGCGCTATCCATTATGGAACCTCAAAAATCTTAAGAAGAACAATAGAGGATCTGCATCTTCCTGTCACCAGAAACAATTTAGTTAAACTGGCTCTTGTTTTAAAAGAAGGATTCTGGCCGTCAGTGGTGATTGACGCTCTGATTTCCGATATGGAGAAAAACGGCTCTGACATCATTATTGCCGACGGCATCAGAATGCATGGCGATGTAAAGCCATTCAAAAAAAAGTACGGCAAAAACTTTTATCTTATTTACGTAAAAGCCGATATTAAAACAAGATACGAACGCGTAAAAAAAAGAAAAGAGAAATCAGGCGAAGACAAGCTGTCTTTTGTGGAATTCTTGGCGGAAGAAGCGCGGCTCACGGAAGTTTCTATTCATGAAATAGGATCAACGGCGGATTTTACCATAGACAACAACAAAGACCAAAAAGAATTATTTAAACAAATTGAAAAAATAATGGGGAAAATATTAAACACATGAACTACGACACAATAATCGGCTTGGAAATACACGCCGAACTAAAAACCAAATCAAAAATGTTCTGCTCTTGCGACAATGATCCGAACCCCGCGCCTTTTGGGCAGAGTTTAAATTATAGTAATCAAAAGGATGACGATAAAGCCAAACTGCCCAAAAGGTGCGGGGCGAATACCGTTGTCTGCCCTGTTTGCATGGGCCATCCGGGAACATTGCCGGTCGCGAACAAGCAAGCCGTAGAATGGACTATTCTAACCGGTCTTGCTTTGCATTGCAAGGTAAGCCCATTAAGCAAATTTGACCGCAAAAATTATTTTTATCCGGATCTGCCCAAAGGGTACCAAATATCCCAATATGACCTGCCATTGGTTTATGACGGCTATTTAGAAATTGATAATGAATTAATAAAGATAACTCGCATTCATCTTGAAGAAGACACCGGCAAGCTTACTCATTTAACCGGCAAAAAATATTCCCTTGCTGATTATAATCGGGCAGGCACTCCGCTGATGGAGCTGGTTACCGAGCCGACAATTAAAGACGCGCAAACAGCAAAAAAATTCTGCCAAACTTACCGGCAAATTCTGCGCTATCTGAATATTTCCGACGCGGACATGGAAAAAGGCCAAATGAGATGCGAAGCAAATGTAAGCTTGCAGGAAAAAGGCAAATGGGAGTATAATGGAAACTGCGAGATAACGCCATTGGGGGATTACAAGCTTAACCCGAAAGTTGAGCTAAAAAACATAAATTCTTTCAAAGCGGTTGAAAAAGCGATTGAATATGAGATAAAAAGGCAGAAAAACGCCTTAAATGACGAGGAAAAATTAATCCAGGAAACGCGCGGCTGGGATGAAAACAAGGCAAAAACAGTAAGCCAGCGCGCCAAGGAAACATCGGCTGATTATAGATATTTTCCCGATCCTGATTTGCCGCCGCTGGAAATTGGCGCGCAATGGATAAAAAAAATAAAATCACAATTGATTGAACTGCCTCCGGAAAAAAAGAAAAGGTTTATTGAGCAATATAATTTTGATCAAGAAACCGCTGAAATATTAGTCAGTGATAAAAATTTGGCGGATTACGCCGAGAAAGTAATATCGGAATTGCGCGCTTGGATTGATTCCACCGGCGACAGCTGGGAAAGGCAAAAAACCAAGCTGGCTAAAGTTTCTTCCAATTGGCTGATTAGCGAGTTGTTTAAACACTTAAACTGTGATAAGCTTAATATTAAGGACATAAAAATAACTCCTGAAAATTTCGCTGAATTGATAGCGCTGGTTTATCAGGGAAAAATCAACTCGTCAGCAGGCCAAAAAATATTGGAGGTCATGTATAAAAACGGCGGCGATCCGACTCATATCATGAAAGATTTGAGTTTGGAGCAAATAGACGACACAGCTGAACTGGAAAAAATAATTAAAAAAATAATAAAAGAAAACAAAAAACAAGTTGAACAGTATAAATCCGGCAAAGAAAATGTACTGCAGTATTTTGTGGGCCAAGCAATGTCAGCCACCCAAGGAAAAGCCAATCCGAAAATTGTGATTGAAATATTTAAAAAAATATTATAAGATTAAATTAATCTCTAAATTTATGAGTATTTTAGAAGAATTTAAACAAGGAGTATTCAAGCCGGATCAAGAGGAAAAAAAGAACATAGAAGAAGGCGATGCCAAGCTGGAAGAAAAATTTTGTCAGGCCAATGCTAATTTAGAAGCTAAAAGAGCCAAAAAGGAAGACGAAAGAAAAAATTTCACTGAAGAATTCTGCTTAAACGAAATTAATGGATTTGAGCTTATCACATGCAAAGATATTGACAATTTCATTGAATTTGTCAAAAAAAGAAATAATCAATTGACTGAAGAAGAAAAAGAAATTTTAAAAAATGAAATTATAAAAAAAACAGAAAAAATTATCACAGATAAACTTGAACAAACATCTTAAATAAATGTCGCTATAAAAATCAAATTTTCAAAAAATAATTTAATTAACATTAACTTTAAAATTTATGAGCTTAACAGATTTTTTCAACAAATTATTTTGCAAATGCAAAAAAGAAGAAGGACAGCAGGACGCTCAAGGCGATGTTTCAGGCGAAGGTACTGATTCCGGCGCGGAAACATCTTCCGAGGAAGAAAAACAGCAATAAGAATTTCGTGAAATTTTTAAAAACACCGGGCGCTTATTAACGTTCGGTGTTTTTTTGTGTAAACTCTTTGCGGCAAAATAGCGCCGAATTACTCGGCTCTATTTTATTTTAAAAATTTCTTAACCAGCTTTTCCGCCTCTCCCCTGCTTTCAATCCAATGAATTCGCGCGCCCTGCCTTTCCCAGCGCCCAAACCACGACATCTGTTTTTTGGCAAACTGCCTGATGGCAATATTTAATTTTTCCACCATATCTTCATAACTTATTTTTTTTTGCAGATACAATGAAACATATTTATATTCAAGCCCAAAACTCCGCAATCTTCTCCAGCTAACGCCTTGCTTGTGCAAGCGCTCCACCTCTCCAGCCATATCTTCTTTCTCTAACCTTTTAATCAACCTGCTATAAATCCTTTCCAGCAAAACTTTCCGCGGCCAAGTCAGACCGATTAATAAAAATTCGTAATGCCCCCTCTCCTTGCGAAGGAGAGGGCTGGGGTGAGGTATTTGCACGATTTCCATATATCTCATTAATCTTTGCTTATTTTTTCTCTCGCTTTCATTTAATCTGCCGGCGAATTTTTTATTTAGCCCCTGAAGCTTTTTAAATAATTCATCCGCGCTTAATTTTTCCATTTTTTTTCTTAAATCTTTATTCGGTTTTGCTTTTGATAAATTATAATTGTCAACAACCGCTTGCAGATACAAACCGCTCCCGCCGGCAATAATCGGCAATTTGTCTCGGCTTAAAACATCATCTATCGCCTTATAAGCCAACTTTTGATACTTAGCCAAGCTGAATTCCGTATTAGGACTAACCACATCTATCAAGCAATAAGGTATCTTAACTGTTTTTTGTGTTTTTGTGTTTTTGTGTTTTTGTGTTATTTCGTATTCCCCCAAGTCCTTGCCAGTCCCAATATCCATGCCGCGATAAACCTGCCTGCTATCAGCAGAAACAATCTCTCCATTGAATTTATAAGCCAATTTTACGGCCAAACCGGTCTTCCCTCCGGAAGTAGGCCCTAATATTACGATTATTTTATTTTTTCCTTTTATACCCATACATGTTATGCGTTATGCGTTATGCGTTATGCGTTATGCGTTATGCGTTATGCGTTATGCGTTATGCGTTATGCGTTATGCGTTATGCGTTATGCGTTATGCGTTATGCGTTATGCGTTATGCGTTATGCGTTATGCGTT
>JAZDKT010000040.1:0-2751 GCA_043802685.1 Candidatus Falkowiibacteriota bacterium
AAAAACTGTTGAGCCTTTGCGGGTTCCTCCCCGTTTAGGCGCCGAGGAGCTTCGAATCCCTGCCCTTCCGCAGTAAATAACCCCCCCTGCTTATTTCAAGCAGGGTTTTTTTGTGTTAAAATATAATCATGATTACACTTGACGGCGATGTGGAAAAATTAAGCGGCGCCGGAGCCGCTATGGCCAAAAAGCTGGATAAGCTGGGAATAAAAACAGCGCGGGATCTGCTGTTTTATTTTCCCTTCCGCTATGACGATTTCAGCCAAACAACTCCTATCAGCAAGGCCGTTGCGGGAAGCAGAGTTAATATTGTCGGGCAGATTGAGTTGATCCAAAACAAGCGCAGCCCGCGCAAAAGGATGAATATTACCGAGGCATTAGTTAATGACGGAAGCGAAACAATCAGAGCGGTGTGGTTTAACCAGCCGTTTATAGCCCGCGGCTTAAGAACAGGAGATAATGTTTCTTTGTCCGGCAAAGTTGAAAACGATTATACCGGGCTGATGATGCCGTCGCCTGTTTATGAAAAAATATACCTCACCCCAGCCCTCTCCTTGTCAAGGAGAGGGAGCGCTATCCATACGCAAGGGCTGGTGCCTAATTATCATTTGACGCAAGGCATTACGCAAAAACAAATCAGGTTTTTTATCAAGCAAATTGTCGGCTTGGCAAGCGCGATAGAAGATTGGCTGCCTGAAGAAATAAAAACACGGCTTAAGCTGCTTGATCTGGGCAAAGCGCTGGCTAAAATTCATTTTCCTAAAAATAATAATGAAATAAAAGAAGCGCGCGAAAGAATCGCTTTTGGCGAGCTTTTTTTAATCCAGCTGCAATCACAAATTATTCGCAGAGACGCCAATGCTTGTGTCTCCGCTGAATCGCCTTTTCGCGAAAAAGAAATAAAGAAGTTTGTTGGCGGCCTGCCTTTTCAATTAACCAATGCCCAGCGCAAAGCCGCCTGGGAGATTTTGCGGGATATATCAAAAAACAAGCCAATGGCCCGCCTGCTGGAAGGGGATGTGGGCAGCGGCAAAACAGTTGTCGCCGTTATGGCAATGCTGAACATCGCTTTAAATAAAAAGCAAGCGGTTTTAATGGTTCCGACGGAAATTTTGGCTCAACAGCATTTTAATAGCGTGTGCAAATTGCTAAAAGGTTTTGACATAAAAATCGGAATAGTAACAAGAAGCATTAAAAAGTTGAATAATGAATTAGGAATAATGAATCAGGAATTTAGCGCAAAAAAGAATAAAAAAATTCATAATTCATTATTCATTATTCATAATTCCCAAATAATTATTGGCACGCACGCGCTTATTCAAGAAAAGGTTGAATTTAAGAATTTAGCGTTGGCTGTAATAGATGAACAGCATCGTTTTGGCGTGGAGCAAAGAAAAGCGTTGATTTTAAAATGCGGAGTAAAGGAGCCTGGCTCCAAAGCTTTGGAGCCAGGCTCCTTTACTCCGCATTTGCTTTCCATGACAGCCACGCCGATTCCGCGCAGTTTGGCCTTGGCGCTTTACGGGGATCTGGATTTGTCTATTATTGATGAGATGCCAGTTGGGCGGAAAAAAATTCAGACTTTTGTCGTGCCGGAAAATAAAAGGCAGGACGGCTACAAGTTTATCCGCAAGCAGATAGAAAGCGGCCGCCAAGTTTTTGTAATCTGTCCGTTGATAGATTTTTCGGACAAGCTGGGAGTGAGATCGGTAAAAGAAGAATTTAAAAAATTGAATGAAAGCATTTTTCCTGATTTACAAATTGGATTTTTGCACGGCCGGATGAAGCCAGCGGATAAAGAAAAGATTATGCAAGAATTTTTGGACAATAAAATAAAAATATTGGTTTCAACTTCTGTTGTTGAAGTGGGCATTGATGTTCCAAACGCGGCGATTATGATGATTGAAGGCGCTGACCGATTCGGCTTGGCGCAATTGCACCAGTTCCGCGGGCGGGTAGGCAGAAGCGATCATCAATCGTATTGCTTTCTTTTTTCAGACAGCGAGGCGGACAGAAGCATTGAGCGCTTGCAAGCGCTTACCAATTGTTATGACGGCTTTGAGCTGGCTAAAACCGACTTGAAATTCAGGGGTCCGGGCGAGGTTTACGGCACGGCGCAAAAAGGCTTCCCCGAGATGAAAGTAGCTTCTCTTTTTGATTATCAATTAATGCAGCAGGCGCGGGATGAAGCAATTAAGTTAATCAATAAAGATGCTAATTTGAAAGATTGGCCAGAGTTAAAAAATAAATTAGGACAATTGGAAAACAGCGCGCATTTGGAGTAAAAAAAGAAACCGAGTTGGCTCCATAGTCCCAGCGATAGCTGGGCTGTGGAGCCAGAATGCAAGCCGTTGATTTTTTGCAAAATGGCTCCACAGGGCTGCTGCCACTATGGAGCCGACAAAGGTAAAAAATTTGACAGAATAGCGTTTGTATGCTAATGTTTTGTTAAAGAAAAGTTAGCTGTTTTTTTAAAATAAAATAATGAAAAAAAGAAAGGAGGGCAGATTCTAAAATTAATTTGGCAAGGTGAATAAATTGAAGTTTTTAAATTTGAAAGGAGAAAATTATGGCTTCTAATTCGGTTAAGACAGTTTACGGGAAAGTAAGAGAAAAAAAACTTGTAACGGCAAAAAAAAACTTCAAACAAAACCTTCAAAAGTAGTATGCGCTGATCCGTACTGTTCCAAGATTATCGCGCCATCTGCTCCACAGGTTAAAACAAGCAAGGGAGTGATGCATTATGAATGT
>JAZDKT010000041.1:0-4545 GCA_043802685.1 Candidatus Falkowiibacteriota bacterium
CGTTATTCATAACCGCCATTGATAAAGATTCGCGCAAATCAATGCCTGCGCGCGGCTCTATTTCATACCCGTAAACATTTTCCGACTCCTTGTCCTTTATTTCAACTTTGGCCGCGTTTTCCATTGCTTTTAATTGGCTGAAAACCTCTTCTCTGGGGCCTTTTATTTTCACGTAAATCAATTCTTTGGCGCCTGCTTTTTTGGCCAATTCATCCGGGCTGCCTTCTCCCGCGATCTTGCCTTTATTGATAATAATTACGCGATCGCAAGTCGCGCTTACTTCGCCTAAAATATGCGTTGACAAAATCACTGTTTTCTTTCTGCCCAATTCTTTTATTAAATTCCTGATTTCTATAATTTGATTGGGGTCAAGCCCTGTAGTCGGCTCGTCTAAAATCAAAATATCCGGATCATGCATTATGGCCTGCGCCAAGCCGACTCGCTGGCGATATCCTTTGGACAGCTCCTCTATGGGCTGGCGTATCACGCCGGCAAGTCCGCAAAGCTTCACCACTTCTTTAATCCTCTGCTTCATATTCAAAGCATTCGCATGTGCGCCATTTGTAGCGGCGCGTTTAATTCCTTCTTTCGCTAATCCTCTAATCTCGGCTACAAATTTTAAATATTCAAAAACAAGCATGTCGTCATACAACGGAACGGTTTCCGGCAGATAGCCGATTCTTTTTCTGATTCCCAAAGAATTTTTTCGCGCGTCAAGCCCGTCAACCTCCACTTGGCCTGAAGTCGGCGACCAAAAAGAAGTGATTATTTTCATAGTGGTTGTTTTGCCGGCGCCATTAGGCCCAAGAAAACCCAAAACCTCCCCTTTTTTAACAGAGAAGGTGATGTTGTCTAAAATAGTATTTGAGCCGAATTTTTTGGTAAGATTTTTTATTTCAATCATATAATCGCGAATTTACACAAATTTAAAACGAATAATCACGAGTATAAATCCATAGACCTGTTGCTTAATAAATTATGCAGCGAAATTTTCAGATTTTGAGTCAAATTTTTCAAACAATTTTTGAGGTTTAGCCTAAGCTAAGCTGAAAAAATTTTTGGAAAATTTGGCCAAAATATGGAAATTGTAGCAATAAGTTATTAAGCAACAGGTCTCATGGCTAAAGATATTTTATAACATAAAAAAACTTATTGCAAGCAAACAAACTGTGGATAATCGCTCACAATTCATAACTAATAACTCACATACACACTATTCTATTGACTCCCAATGAAATCTATGCTAATTTAAAATAATTTCGCACCTTAAATAAAAAATCATTACACCAAATAAAAATTGAATTTACGACTAACTGAAAGGAGGCTAAAAAATGACAGAAAAAAAAAGAATTATTACAGCAGAAGAGGCAAAAAAAATACTTCAAAAAATGGGAGGTCTTGAGAATAAAAACATCATAGTTGAAGATAAAATCTGGCTAACCGGCGCGTATCCGAATAATATCCGGCTGAATGTAACTTTCAAGGCCGATATTGTGCTAAGCGGCACTTTTGAAGGTGTCTGGCTGGACGGCACCTTTAAAAATAATGTCTTTCTAAACGGTACCTTTAAACATGATGTCATGTTAATTGGAAATTTTAAAAATGATGTCTATCTAACCGGCACTTACAAAAAGAATGTCAGGATTGAAGGTAGTTTTAATGGAAAAACTTACACTAATCAACGCGACATTGCAACAATTGCCACCATGGCAAAACACGGCACTATTATTTCCTTAAAAGATTTTCGAGGAGAAAAATAATCTTCATTATTCTTAAACCTACAATCCCACCGTCCCTGTATAAACAAACGGTGGTTTTTTTATATTACGCGTTACGCGCTTTAGAACTCATCCAGCTCCACAATCCTGATAATCACCTTTTCCCCTCTTTGAATCTTCAAACCGATTTTATCTCCGGGTTTGTATTTCTGCACAATGGAAAACAAAGTGTTTTTTTCCTCTATCTTTATGGCATTAATCTCAAAAATAATATCGCCTTCCGCCAATCCTGCTTTGCCTGCCGGGGAATTAAGCAAAACTCCTTCGCTGCCGTCTTCCGGACGCACTATCAGGGCGCCTGTGTCTCTGGCTAAATTATTATCCAAAGCCAGCTCAGGAGTGATCATTACATATTGCACGCCAAGGCGGGGCCTGATAATTCTGCCTGATTCCTTGACGCTTTTTATAACCACTCTGGCGTCATTAATCGGTATGGCAAAGCCGATTGACGAACCCGCTTCGTCAATAGCCACATTAACTCCGACAACCCTGCCGTAAAGGTCAATCAGCGGCCCGCCTGAATTGCCCAGATTAATCTCAGCGTCAGTCTGGATTACATTGTCAAGAAATTCCGCGTTGCCGAATTTGTCAGACGCTTCCAAGCTTCTGCCTATGCCGCTTACTATGCCCTTGGTAACGCTGTTTTGGTAGCGCCCCAGCGCGTTCCCTATGGCGATAACCGTAGCGCCGATTTGCAGTTGGTCGCTGTCGCCCAGCTCCACGAACGGCAAATCTTTGTCAAAAATTTTCAAAATTGCTAAATCCTTCACGGCATCTCGGCCAATCAGCTGGGCGTAATACTGCTTGCCAGAATTTAAAATTATCCTGTATTCCGCTGTTTTATCTTCACCCGCGTCAATAACATGCTTGTTTGTCGCGATAAGCCCGTCGGCGGAAATCAGAAAGCCGGTTCCGGATCCTTTCTGCGCCCTTTCTTTTTCTATGGTTTGCGCGCCGGTGGTTAGATCAATTAAAACATGTTCTTCGTAATCATACACTATTATATTAACCACGGCCGGTATCACTTTTTGAATCGCCCGAATAGTCGCTTCCTGATCATCCAAACGCAGGTCTTCCGCGATAATCGGGCCGGCGATTTTATTGACGATAAAACCATTGCAAAAAATACCAAAAGCCAAACCGATTAAGAATATCGCGGAAAAAATAATAGCGCTTTTTTTAATTGTCATACTTGTGAATTATTAAATGTTATAATTTTATTTATCTCAAGCATTGTTACATTGCTGCATTATTAAATGGTTTTATTAATACTATTAACAATGTAACAATTTAACAGTTTAATATTATTATACAACAAAAAACAATAAATACAAATTTAAAAGCCCGATTTTTACAAACCGAGCTTTAGAACATAATTTTTCTTTTTTAATTTTTGGCGAGCCACGCCAAGCGACCGGCAAATCTTTTGTCATAAATTTTTTCAAAGATTTCCTCTGAAAATTCGCTAAAACTTGATTTGCATTCTATGAAAGTTGGCTCATTGCCTATCATTTTATAATAGACTTTAGCATTACCTTCAATTACAATAAATCCTTCCTTTGTTAAAAAAACTCCTTCTGGTAATTCTGCATTATGATTAGGCATAAGAAATACCTCCTTTTGAAGTTTATATTTTTTTAAAGAAACATTAAATTTTTATTAACCTTAATATAGCAAAAATTCAAAATTTTGTCAAGTTTTTAACCTAAATAAGAAGCCTGCTAAGTTTTTACGCTTAAGCAGGCTGACTGTTTTTATGATTCAAAATTTTCTAATTACCACATAATATTCCGGCGACCATTCTACCAGCTGATCGGATTCAAACGAAGACACATATCCTATTGAAAATATTCTTGCTTCACGGGTGATGAAACCATTAATTCTATAAACAATTCCGGAAAATACCAACGGAAAAGCACAATTGGCGATTTCTCCGTTTTCCGCAATTACGCCAATAAGAATTAAATAAAATTCCGGCACCATTATTAATCCATCCTGATCCGCGGGGATGTGCCTTGGCGCGTATAATTTGTCCTTTATCTCTCCTTTTTTTATTTCTCTCACTAAACGCTCGTGGGTAATAAATATCATTTTTTCGTCTAACGCCCCTTTACCGTCTTCTAAGCGCGCGTATACATCTCCTTCCGAAGAACGAAAAGTAATTACTTTTGAATCTTCTCTCACCAAGACGGATACATAGGCAAAAACTAAATCTGAAACAAATATTACGCAGAATATAGCCGTTAAAAGAACTTGCGATGTTTTTTTCATTATCTTCCTCCTTGTGTCTCGTGGTATTGTTTTGTTTTATTTAAAATTAGCAAAAATTTAAAATATTGTCAAATTTCGCGCTATTTTTTCCAATCCGCGAATATAATTATCAATACTGAATTGCTTTATTTTTTCCAAGCCATTCCGACTTATTTTTAATAATTCTTCTTTGCTTTTTATCGCCCATTGCATTTTATTGACTAGATTATCGGCATTGCCCGGCTCAAATAAAATACCGGCCGCGCTTCGTATAAGATCCTCAACTCCTCCAAGGCGCGAGGCAATTACCGGCAAACCGCCGGCCAGCGCTTCGTATATCACGGACGGCGAATTCTCATAGCATAATGACGGCATAATTAAAGCATCTGATTTTTTCATTATATCCAAAACTTCGCTCTTGCCGACTCTGCCGACAATTTTAATATTTTTATTATCAGCTGCCAATTTTCTGGCTTGGCTGTCTTTTGAGCCGCTGCCCGCTATGATTAATTCTGAA
>JAZDKT010000042.1:0-8225 GCA_043802685.1 Candidatus Falkowiibacteriota bacterium
GCCGCAAAGGGCTGTAACACCGGGTCAAAGCGTTGTATTTTATGGGATTAGACGCGCTGCTACAAATAACGCGCATGCGAATTATAATAATGAGGATGAAGTGCTGGGAGGGGGGATTATTGCCGCGTAACGCGTATCGCGTAACGCATATCGCGTAACGCGTAACGCATAACAAGGTGTTGTAATCCCTTGTTATGTTTTGAAATAGAATATAGCTACAAATCCTTAAATCCTTGACACAAAAGAAAAATTATGTTAGCATACTATAATGCTTTTTGACAATTTGAAAATTAAATTTTAACTCTAAAAATATCGGAGGGGAGATGAAAGAAAATAAAGAGAGTATAGAGAATATAGAAGAGGACGCAGAGGCAAGGATTGAAGTAAAGGCAGCAAATTTTTTAATTTTTGCTATTGTTGTAATATTGCTTTTTGCTTTTTCCGTTTATGTTTTAAACGCGTCAGCGAAAATTAAAAGGCAAAAAATGCAAAAGATGGAATCTGAAATAGCAGAGTTGAGGATAGAAATTCAGAAATGGAAGAGTATAGCAGAAGAGATAATCAGAAAAGAAATAGAAAGAGAAATAGAAAAAGAGGAAAAGTTAACACCCTCTATAAAAGGTAAAATAAATAATTTTTCTATTATTGATCCATTAAAGGCAATAAAAATTCAAGAGGGCGGGGTTGTTAGCATGGTTAAAAATTCAAAAGATGATATGAAAGAATGGTATAAAACAAAAGAAAAATCCGTGCGAGAGATTAAAAGAGTTTATGGCGGCAGAATTAAGCTTGCCGCCAAGAGGCACGGTATTAATCCAAAGATTATCACGGCTATAATTGCCGTGGAATCTTCAGGGGATTGTCTGGCTGTTTCAAGAGTTGGTGCTCGGGGATTAATGCAATTAATGCCCCCGACCGCCAAAATAATGGGCATAAAAGATTCGTTTCATCCATACGAAAATGTATGGGCCGGAACGCGCTATTTAAAGCGCCTTGAAAAAAGATTCGGTAATCTTGATACAGCATTAGCGGCTTACAATTTAGGCCCCACAAAAGTAGATGAACTCCTAAAACACAATTTTGACCCAAGCGCGTATGTTTATGCGCGACAAGTCAATTTTATTTTGGCGAAAATTTGAAGGAGGGAAAAATGGATGATAAAAAAAGGTATGTGCTTAAATGCTCGCAAGGATTAATTAAATTACTTCGTTGCTCAATTTGCGGGTACATGGTAAAAATTGAAGATATGAACGCAACACATAAAGATGATTCTGGCGAAGTGAGATGTTGTAAATGGTGTGGATTCGTAAATATAAGCAAGTAATCCAAGTCAAAAAATTTAACCCCTGCCAGCGAAACTTCGTCGGCAGGGTTTTTTCTTGCCAAATTCAATATTATTTTATATGATTAGGTATAGTTAATCAGTTGCTTAGTTAATCGGTTAAGCAGTTTTGCGGTTTTTTAAAAACCAAGCAACAAATTAACCAAGCAACCAATTAACAAAAAATTATGACTTCAAAAGAAATACGCCAAAAATATCTTGATTTTTTTCAGGCAAAAAAACACAGCGCCATACCCAGCGCCTCTTTGGTTCCGGAAAATGATCCAACATCCCTATTCATCGGCTCCGGCATGCAGCCGCTGATTCCGTATTTGCTGGGCGAGAAGCATCCGGCAGGACGGCGCTTGGTCAACAGCCAAAAATGTTTTCGCGCTGAAGATATTGACGAGGTGGGCGATAATCGGCACAATACTTTTTTTGAAATGCTGGGCAATTGGTCCTTGGGAGACACCGATGCGCCCAATGGCATTGGGTCAGGTTACTTTAAGGAAGAGCAGCTGGCATGGATTTGGGAATTTTTAACCAAAGAATTAAAAATAGATCCCAGCCGGCTTTACGCGACTGTTTTTCGCGGCAATAAAGAAATGGGCATAGACAAAGACTTGGAATCAGCTGAAATTTGGCAAAAATTATACAGGAGTGTTGGCGTAGAAGCAAAAGATGTTGATATGTCAGAAAAAAATGGAATGCGCGGCGGCCGTATTTTTTATTATGATGAAGCTAAAAATTGGTGGTCGCGCTCCGGCCTGCCGCAAAATATGCCAACAGGCGAGCCGGGCGGCCCTGACAGCGAAATATTTTATGATTTGGGCGCGGATTTGAAAAAGCATGAAAATTCAATCTGGAAAAACCGGCCTTGCCATGTTAATTGCGATTGCGGTCGCTTTATTGAAATAGGAAATAATGTATTCATGGAATTTATAAAAACTGACAATGGCTTTGATCAGCTGCCGCAAAAAAATGTTGATTTCGGCGGAGGGCTTGAAAGGATCACTATGGCGGTTCAAGGCAAGAATAATATTTTTGAAACAGATTTGTTCGCGAATATTATAAATAAAATTGAAAGTTTGTCCGGTAAAAAATATAAAGACAACATGCGCGCTTTTGAAGTAATAGCCGATCACCTGAAAGCCGCGGCTTTTATCATAGGCGGCGGCAAGGGGATTGTCCCTTCCAATACGGATCAGGGGTATATTGTCCGCCGTTTAATCAGGCGAGCAATCCGATATGGCAAACAAATTAATATTGAAAGCAAGCCGGACAAAACATGGGCTAAGGAAATAGCTAAAATTGTCGCTCATGATTATCAGCAAGCTTATCCTGAATTGCGGAAGAATATTGATTTTGTTATAGAGGAATTGAAGAAAGAGGAAATAAAATTCGCAATGACTTTGGAAAAAGGATTGAAGGAATTTATAAAACTAGAAATAAGAAGTAAGAAGTTAAAAAATATTATTGAAGGCAAAGACGCTTTTGATTTATACCAAACTTATGGCTTTCCGATTGAGATGACCAAGGAGTTAGCCGAAGAAAAAGGCTTAGTCATAGATGAAGACGGATTTAATAAAGAGCTTAAAAAGCATCAACAGCTTTCGCGGACTGCCAGCGCAGGCAAATTCAAAGGCGGTTTGGCGGATTCAAGCGAGGAAACCGCCAAATTGCATACCGCGGCGCATTTGCTTTTAGCCGCTTTAAGGAAAGTTTTAGGAGATCATGTTGTTCAAAGAGGAAGCAATATTACGGCGGAGCGCCTGCGTTTTGATTTTTCCCATGGAGAAAAAATAACAGATGAGCAAAAGCAGGAAGTTGAAAAATTAGTGAATAAAGCGATACGAGATAATTTGCCTGTAAGCCGCGAGGAGATGAATATAGATGAGGCAAAAAAACTTGGGGCCATGGGCGTATTTGATTCAAAATACGGAGAAAAAGTTAAGGTTTATAAAATAGGCGAAGGCGGCAATGTTTTTTCTTATGAAATTTGCGGGGGTCCGCACGCGGAAAATACCAACGGCTTGGGAAATTTTAAGATAAAAAAAGAGCAAAGTTCATCGGCGGGAGTTAGGAGAATAAAAGCAGTATTAGAATAAGATACAAGGATACAAGATACAAGGATACAAACAAAATACAAATTCAAAATTCAAAATTCAAAACTGTTTGAAATTTTTAATTTTGAATTTGTTTGTATCCTTGTATCTTGTATCTTGTGTCTTTGGTGAAGGTTATTTTTACCTAATTTTAGATAAAATGAATATATACAATATTATTTTAGCATAATCGCGTATTTTTCTCTTGACACAATAGTAATTAACATATATAATTATTTATACGGATTTATTAATAAAAAATTACTATAAGTTTAATATAATTTACCAGAATTTTGGTAAGATTTTTAAATTTTGCCAAAGTTTTATTGTGTTATAAATGGCAAATAGCGAAAAAGAGAACAAGCCCGCGGACGCGAAAGATTTTATTGAAGTAAAAGGAGAGGTGTTGGAATTATTGCCGGCAGTTACTTTTAAAGTGCTTTTGGAAAATGGCCATGAAATTTTGGCGCATTTATCAGGCAGGATGAGAATGAATAGAATAAGATTGTTGCCCGGCGATAAAGTAAAAGTGCAGATTAGCCCTTATGATTTAAGCAAGGGCAGAATTACATATAGGATGTAAAATTTTAGATTTTAGATTTTAGATTTAAGATTTTAGATTTTAGATTTATGAATAAGGAGGAATTAAAAAGGCGCACCAAGCAATTTGCTTTGCGAGTAATAAAACTTGTAAATGCGCTGCCAAGCAATACTACTGGATGGGCAATCGGGAAACAACTTATACGTTGTGGTACATCAGTAGGCGCTAACTATAGAGCAACTTGCAGAAGTAGAAGCGGAGTTGAATTTATAGCCAAAATAGGAATTGTTGTTGAGGAAGCGGACGAAAGTGTTTATTGGCTAGAAATTATTATTGAAAGCGGATTAATGAAAAAAGAGTTTATTGAGCCATTATTAAAAGAAGCTAATGAAATTACTGCTATTATGGTTGCTTCAAGAAAATCTGCTTCTAAAAATAAAACGGCAAATCTTAAATCTTAAATCATCAATCTTAAATTTTAAATTCATGAAGGTTAGAGCAAGCGTTAAAAAAATGTGCAAAGCATGCAAAATAATCCGGCGCAAAGGCCGGGTGCGTGTTTTGTGCAGCAATCCAAAGCATAAGCAAAGACAGGGATAAATAAATTTTTGATTTACGATTTCAGATTTACGATTGAAAATAATTAAATCGAAAATCGGCAATCGTAAATCGTAAATAAAACTATGGCCGTAAGAATCGCGGGGATATTAATACCAAACGACAAACAGGTTGAAATAGCTTTAACCTATATTTTTGGCATTGGCTTGAATAAATCAAAGGAAGTATTAAAAAGCGCGAGCGTTAATCCTGAAAAGAGAGTTAAAGATTTATCTGATGAAGAGGTTAATAAATTAAGAGTCATTATTGAAAAAAAATATAAAGTGGAAGGAGATTTAAAAAGAGAAATAATGGGGAATATAAAGCGATTAAAAGAAGTGAACAGCTATCGCGGAAGCCGGCACAGTAAAAATTTGCCTGCCAGAGGCCAAAGAACAAAGACTAATAACAGGACTGTTCGAGGCAATGTCAGGCACACGGCAATGTCAGGCAAGAAGATGTCGGATCAGAAAACTTAGGCGCGCGATTTCGCATAACGCGTAACGCATAACGCATAACGCGTAACAATTTATTTGATTAAGCTGTTGAATGGATATTTATGAATACCATAATATTTCATTAATAATAAGTTAGGCGTAATTAAATAATGAATTTTTTGCGTCTAATAAATAAAAAAATATGAGCATAGAACAACCCGACAATATTAAAGAAAAAAAGCTTTTTTGGAATTTTTCTTTTACGAACGAAGAATTCGCTGAGTTAAAAGAAAAAGGCGAGGTTATGAAAGAAGTTGAGGACAAAGATACCCTTGATACAAAGCTAGGAGAGGAGATTAATGCGGTAAATGAAGAAAGCGCTAAAGACGATAAGTTAGCTGTTAAACTTATTTCCATGGAACTAACTGAAAAAAATTCAATTATTTGTAAGTTCAAATTAATTGAAAATTAATTGATTATGCAATAAAATTATGTCGGAAGATAAAAAAAATGATATAAAAAACAAAGAAGATAAAAAACCGGAAAACAAATCCGGTAGTATTGAAATTGAAAAAAAGGAAGACAAAAAAGAAAATATAAAAAATAATACGGAGAAACAGGATAAAGAAATAGAAGAAAAGTTAGATGATAGTAATATTGGAAAAGATTTGGAATCCGAAATCCGAAATCCGAAATCAGACATCCGAAATCAGACATCCGAGCTGGAAGAACTGCCTGAAGATGTGAAAAAAAAGTTAGAGCAAAGAAAAGCGGAAAAAAATAAAAAAAGCGCTGTAAGCGGCAAGAAAGGCAAAATGATAAAAAAGAAAAGAAAAAAACAGCAAAAGACGGTAAGTGTCGGCAAAGCTTTTGTCAAGTCAACCTATAATAATACCATAGTTACCATTACTGATTTAAACGGGAATGTAATATCATGGGCTAGCGCCGGCATGGCTGGATTTAAAGGACCGAAAAAATCAACTCCTTATGCCGCGCAGATTATCACCAGAATAGCCGTTGAGAAGGCGAAAGAATTCGGGCTTTCCGAAGTAAGCGTTTTCGCGAAAGGCGTTGGCACCGGCAGAGAATCAGCGATCAGGGCGCTAAATTCCAATGGTTTGAATGTAGTTTTAATAAAAGATGTTACTCCAATTCCGCATAATGGATGCAGAAAAAGGAAGCCGAGGAAAGTGTAGATTGGTTAATTAGGGCTTAGTTTCAGCCATAGGCTGATCCGCCTCTGGCGGAAATTAGGATAAAAATAAAATTTAACCCAGCCCAACACAAGCCAAACCTAATCACTAGGCAACTAATTACTAAGCAACTAAAATATATGGCAAAAAATTTAGATCCAAAATGCAAGCAGTGCAGAAGAGAAGGCGAGAAGCTGATGCTGAAAGGCAACAGATGCGGTTCGCCCAAGTGCGCGATGGTTAAAAAAAATTATCCGCCGGGAGCGCAAAAAGACAAGAGAAGGCAGCGAGAAAGCGGCTATAGCTTGCAATTGCGGGAAAAACAAAAAGCTAAAAAGCTTTACAATATACTGGAAAAGCAATTTAGAATAACATTTGAAAAAGCAAAGAAACAGAATGGCGATGCCGGAGAAAATTTGTTAAAAATGCTGGAAACAAGATTGGATAGCGTTGTTTATTCATTGGGCTTTGCCGATTCCAGAAGCCACGCGCGGCAGTTGGTTAATCACGGACATTTTACCGTAAACGGAAAGAAAGTAAGCATACCGTCTTTTCAAGTAAAAGCCGGCGATGTTGTAAAGATTAAGAAAAACAGCGTGAAGATTAAAGCTTTTGGCGATTTGAGTGAAAAATTAAAAAAACAGGAAGCTCCCGGCTGGCTTAATATGGATATTAAAGATTTGTCAGGCAAAGTTCTGCATCAGCCGGACAAGAAAGATTTGAATATGAAGATTAATACGCAAATGATAGTGGAATTTTATTCAAGATAACCTAACTTTTAATAATAACGGTTAATATTTAAACAAAAGTAAAAATTTTTAAATGTTATTTTTTCGTTAATCAAGCAAATTGTTACATTGCTACATTGTTAAATTGATGGTCAAATTTAACAATTTAGCAATGTAGCAATGTAACAATTAAAAGCATAAAAAAATAACAAAAATTTTAAATATAAATATTCATTTTTACTTTATTTAAATGTTAGCCAATAATTTTTATACTTTATGAGCACAATAGCTTTACCAAAAAAAATTGAATTTAAAAAAGGCGATGAGCCAAATCAAAAATTAGTGGTAATAGAGCCTTGTTTTAGGGGGTGCGGCGTAACTTTGGGCAATGCCCTGAGGCGCGTTTTGCTTTCTTCCTTGCCTGGCGCTGCTGTTGTCGGCGTAAAAATAAAAGGAGCCAGCCATGAATTCATGGGCCTTCCTCATGTCAAGGAAGATGTCTTGGAGATTGTTTTGAATTTAAAAAAATTGCGCTTAAAAATACATAGCGACGAAGTCGTTAAGTTAGAGCTTGACGCGCATGGCGAGAAAAAGGTTAAAGCAAGCGATATTAAAAAAAATAGCCAGGTAGAAATCATTAATCCTGATTTAATACTGGCGCATGTTACTGACATAGCGGGAAGCTTGAATATGGAAATTTTTGTCGCGCGCGGAATGGGGTATGAAACAATAGAAAGCCGCGAAGGCGAGAAGCATGAAATAGGATATATTGAGATAGATTCTATTTTTACTCCCATGGCGGCTGTAAGCGTAAACGTGGAAAATGTCCGCGTAGGCAAGATGACTGACTGGGACAAGCTTATCATGAATATTAAAACTGACGGCACTATAACTCCGGAAGAAGCTTTTAAGCAGGCGGCCGAAATTTTAATTGAGCAGTTTAGCGCTTTGATAGGAAAAAAATCCGCGGTTGATAAAGAAAAAAAAGAAGTTGAAAAAGAATTAGAAGAGGATAAAAAGGATAAAAAAGAAAAGCCAAAAAAGAAAATCAGCAAAACTAAAAAAAATTGATTTGTATTTGTATTTAATGAATAATTAAAATTTTAAATAATAACTCGTTAACTCGTTAATTCGTTAACTAAAAAATGAAATAATTTTCGTTATATGAGGCACAGAAGCAAAAAAGTAACATTAGACAGAAAAAAAAAGCCAAGGGAAATGATGCTGAGGAATTTAGCGTCCAGTGTTTTAATATATGAAAAAATAAAAACCACTGAAGCAAAAGCCAAGGCAGTAAAGCCGA
>JAZDKT010000043.1:0-7826 GCA_043802685.1 Candidatus Falkowiibacteriota bacterium
CATTGTTCTTGGGCAATTTGCCCTTCACCTTTAAAACAGTTTTGTCCCGCGCTATTACTATTATTAAATAATTTCCGTATTTTTTTGCTTGTTTCAAAAAATTTTCATGGCCTTTGTGGAATATGTCAAAAGTCCCGAAAATCATTATTTTTATTTTGTTAATTTTTTGAAGCATTTTACATGTCCTCCATTTTTTTTATCATTAAATCGCTTAATAATTTTATTAAGTCATTTATGTCTAAAGTTTCATATCCTTTAATCATCGCTGTTATGTATTCTTGGCGCATTTTAACCGGAATTGAAAAAAGCGGATAGTTATTTTGCAATAAAATAAAGTTCATTAACAGCCGGGCTGTTCTTTTATTTCCGTCATAAAACGGCTGAATTAAAGCTGCCACAAAATGCAGAATAATCGCTTTTAAATAAATTTCTTCATTCAAACCGTTGAAATCAGCTAAAAAAATTTTTAGCATACTGTCAATTTCCAATTTTGTTTTTGGCGGCAGATAATCAGTCCCGCCAATTTTTACGCGCCCATCTCTATATTGCCCCGGTTGGATAACAGTGTCTTTACCGACTCGCCAATGAATGTCTTTTATCAAATTTTCAGTTATGCTGATTTTTGATTTTTGAAAAGCGCTGCTTAAAGTCCATTCCCATGCTTCTTTTTGATTAAGTATTTCATTTTCTTCTTTTATGGTGTGTCCGCCGACAGTAACTCCCGACAACAAAGTTTCTGTTTCCGCGTAGTTAAAGGTATTGCCTTCAAGCGCCGTGGTGTTATAAACATAGTCAACCTTTTGCGAAAAAGCTAATTTTTTTTGATCTTCTCTACTGAATTTTTTATTAAATTTTTTCTGCAATTCTAAAATTCGCCGGCTTGTTTGCTTGCCAATTTTATATTTCAAATTATTTAATTTAAAATTTTTGCGCTGAATAAAATTAAGCATATTAAATTTTATATTTTTAATCCGGAATAATCTCGCAAGGTTTTTAAAGTTGCTTGCACAGACTCATTCTCAGTATTTAACAATTTTATATTTTTAAATTTTTCAGCCAACATGGTGATTATTTCATCAGCCCAAGACGGCGTTAAAACCTCAACTCCTGAAAAGTCTATTTCAATTAATTCATTCTCGTCTAAATTTTTAATCAAAGAAGACTGCATTACCAGCCACGCCTCTCTGCCGGCTGGCCTAGAAATAAGCATATTGCCGAATTTTTTTAATTGAATTTGCATATATTTTTACTCTGCGCATCGTGGCGCGCGGTATTAATTAAGATTTAATAATAGATAAACATCCTTTAATATTTTCACCTGCATCCTTAACTTTAAAAACTTCATTTATACTAATTGCCGCATCGCCGCTTTTAAATGTTAAACTAAATTTTTTACTTTCTATGCTGTTTTTAACAAATTTTAATCCATTACCTCTTCTCTCTGGATGTCTTGATGAAATAATTTGAGTAAATGCGGTGTTAAGCGCGTCTTTGTGATTATTTAATTCCGGCTTAACTCTTTGTAATGTTTTTAAAACTCCCAATCCTCTATCAGCCAGTGCTATAACGCATTTATCATCAATAATTTCATAACCAAAGAAAATCCCCATTACATTCGGCCAATTGCCTAAATTGTGGTCAAAAGAATTGTTGCCGATTTCACCTGCGATTGCGGATAATAAAAATCTGTGTTCGCTCAATTTTTTATTTTTTGATAAAATTATTTTCATTTTTTCCAATCTCGCCTGAAAAACATCCCGTGTTTGACAATAAAAATCACTGGCAGTATCCGCATTTTCAGGATCCGCCGTTATCCAATTGTATGCTAATTTTTCTATTTTTTTATTCATATTTTCGTTACGCGTTACGCGTTACGAGTTACGAGTTATGCGCTTTAGGTTTCATCAGCGGAAATATCTGGCATTCCCTTGCCGACTTATCCATTAAAAAGCTAAAAACCCGCTCGCTCATGCCAAAGCCGCAGGTCGGCGGCATGCCGTATTCCAGCGCTTCCACGAATTCTTTGTCAAACATTTGCGCTTCCTCGTCTCCGGCGTCGCGCAATTTTTGCTGGGCGGCGAATCTTCCGGCCTGATCAACAGGGTCGTTAAGCTCGCTGTAGCCGTTGCCCAGCTCGGAGCCGGCGATTATGGGCTGGAATCTTTGTGTGATTTTTGGATTTTTATCATCCTTTTTGGCCAGCGGAGAAACTTCAATCGGCACGCCTGTTAAAAATCCGGGGCCGGCAATCTGCTTGCGGCAATATTTCCACAAATTATCAATCGCGCGCGTAATGTTAAAGCCCTTTTTATCGTATGTTATTTTTAATTCTTTCAACTTTTTTTCTATTTGTTTAATATCCGTATTTGAAATATCAATGCCTGTCATTTTTTTTACTGTTTCACGATAATCATATCTTTCCCATTTTTTGTTTAAATCAATTTGGAATTCGCCTATTTTAAATTTTAGAGTTCCAAATGTTTCCTGGGCTATATATTTAAATAATTCCTCAACCATTTTCATGCCGTCTTCATAGTCGGCGTAAGCCCAGTAAAATTCCATTTGTGAATAATCCTGCAGATGTTCCGCGTCCATGCCTTCATTTCTGAATTGCCTGCCGATTTCAAAAGTTTTTTCCAGCCCGGCGACCATCAAGCGCTTCTGCCAAAGCTCGCCCAGGGAAATGCGAAGATACACATCCATATCCAGCGCGTTGTGATGCGTTATGAAAGGCCGCGCGTCAGCCCCTCCCGTGGTTGTTTCCAGCACGGGAGTTTCCACTTCCATGAAATCTTTTTTTACCATAAAGCCGCGCACTGCCTGCCAGAATTTGGCTTTTTTCTCCAACATTGCTTTCACTTCCGGATTAAACATAATATCCAAATATCTTTTTCTATAGCGCTCTTCTTCGTCTTTCAGCCCGTGCCATTTGTCAGGCAAGGGCCGCAGAGCTTTGGCTAAAATTTTCCATTGCTTGACCATGACGCTTTGCTCGCCTTTATGCGTTAAAAAGCATTTGCCCATTATTTCAATAAAATCGCCTGTGTCAACAAGTTTCGTGAATATTTTATACATCTCTACGCCAACCTCCTTTTTTGATATGGCGATTTGAATTCTACCGCTCGCGTCTTCCAAATGCGCGAAAGTCAAGTTCCCATGCCCGCGCGAACTTCGCAATCTGCCGACTGTGGTTATCGCTTTTTGGCTTTTTTCCAATTGGCTGAATTCGCTCAAAACATCTTTAACCGCATGGCTTCTGCATGATTTGGCAGGATATGGATTAATATTTAACTTTTGCAGTTCATTTAATTTTTTTAAACGCTCTTCGCGTTCGCTTATTTTTTGATTATTCATAGTAATATTATAAGTTATTCTTGCCTTAAAGTCAAAAAAAGACCATGCGCTTCTGCATAGTCTTTCAAAATAGTAAAATAAAATGTAACCATTTAACAATATAGCCGTATAGCCATATAATCATTTATTATTTCATTCTATATCCAAAATTTTATACACGCTTTCTCCGTTTGGAGCTTCAACTTTTATCGTGTCGCCTTTTTTTCTGTCTAAAAACGCTTTGCCCAGCGGAGATTCGTTGGAAATCTTGCCTTCTACCGGATCCGCTTCATTAAAGCTTACTATGGTGTATTGTTTTTCGTTCCCGTTGATTTTAACCGTAACTTTGGACCCCATGCCGATAGAATCTTTGTGCTTCCCGTTACGCACTATTGTTAAATTTTTAAGCAGCATTTTTATTTCAGAAGCTCGGCCTTCGTTAAATGCTTGTTCGTCTTTTGCTTCAGCGTATTCAGCGTTCTCGCTTAAATCGCCCAGCTCTTTGGCTGATTCAATGCGCTTGGCGATTTCCAAACGTCTGGTTGTTGTAATATATTTTAATTCTTGTTCCAGCTTGTCATGTCCTTCTTGTGAAATGATTTGATCAGGCATATTTTCGCGTAACGCATAGCGCATAACCCCGCAAACGCTTCGCAAAGCGGGGCGGGCGCGCAACGCATCACAAGTTAATATAATTAATATAATTTTTAATATACATTAATTTTTGAAATTGCGCAACTGTATTATTATAATTAAGAAAAGAATAAATAAAATTGGGGCGGAGACAGAGAATAATATTTTTATAATTTACGTTACAATAGAGCCCTTTTGAAATTTTTTAAAACTGGCCGACCCTCTTGAAATTGAGAGTCGGCCACAATACCTGATAACGATTAATTACACCTTCATCTCTTTGGCCCATTCTGCAAGCGCAGAATTAGCTCGTTTTTTCAAGCTATGAGTGGCTAAAAGACAATTATCATCATAGATGATGCTTGTCAAGTTTCTGCCGAGTTTTGTGCGGCGATGAAATCTTTCGACAAACTTTTTAAAATCAGAATTGAGATGGTCATAATCAGTTCTTGAGACCCAACATCCTTCCTGCGACTCAATCATCATCAGCTGTTCATCTACTTTTTTAGGATTGTATTTTGTGACACTCATAACCGTAGTCCTCCTTTGGCGTTATGCGCCTTTTTATTTAAATGTACAACGACCTAATCCCATACAATCATATTTTTATGCTTTTTGTCAATCCCCCGAGGTCATTTTTTCCAAAAAATTTTTAAAAGGGCTTAATTAATTGAATACAAAATCTACACTATTCTTTTCTCTTCCGCGCCATAAGTGTTTATTATTGCCGCGCATAATATTAAATATCCTATGCCCAAAGGATGGTTCATGTAGGGGCTGAATATGCTTACCGCGGATATAACTATTAATCCAATCGTTAGTCCGTAAATAATTTTATCTTTTGCTTTATTTCTAAAAATACCATCAAAGATTATTTTTGTAAGCAGCGCCAAATAAGAAATTAACCCCAGCAAACCAAGCTTTAGCCAGATATCCAGCCAGCCCCATTCAAAAGCGTAAGTCGTGTATTCTCCTGTCGGGCTGGACTCCAGCACTCTGGGGTCGCTGGATTTATAAGTTACAGTCGCGCCGAATCCTTGCCCCAAGATCGGCGACTGTTTTATTTCATCCCATAATTCCGGCAATAGCGCCCAGCGCGAAGAAACTCCGGCTTCGCCGCTTATTTGGCCGGCCCGCTCCGACAATAATTCCGCCGTGCTGAATCCGCCTGTCGGATTTGGATATGGAAATTTAACGATAGCGATGATTAGGCCGATGCTCATGATCGCGCAGATTAATAAAGTTCCGCTAATTTGGAATAGTTTTTTCCAGCTGGTTTTATAAAATAATAAAATAATAAACCCCGCACCTTTCTTCAAGATATTACTGTATTTTTTATTAGAAAAATTTTTGTCTATAACAAAACTTGAAGAAAGGTGCGGGGTGAAATAATAAAATAATAGACCTGCAATTAAGCCAACCCAGAAACTGCGGGAAAAGCTGATTAGAATAATAGACAAGAATAAAGTAATAAGTAATAAGTAATAAGAAATATTTTTTTTGTTGTATTTATCCTTTTGATTTACTATTTGCGTTAATAACAATATAAATACAAAAAGTCCGATCAAGACAAAGATATGCGACTGGAAGAATATGCGGTAAAAGCCGCCTTGCATCTGCGTTATCTCCCCTACTCCGGTTACGCGCGTCCAGCGGTACAATTCGCTTGTTATGCTTGTTATGTTGTGCGAAAAAGCGAACAAGAGAAAAAGTGTTTTAAAACTTAGCCACAAAATGCAAGCTGTAAAAATTTGCAGAATTGTATTAATAGGTGAAGTCAGCCGCGCAGCGCCTGTCATTCCCGCGAAAGCGGGAATCCAGGGTTTGGCGCGCTTGCTTTGAATTTCTGATTTTGCGTGAATGGCTGAATTATTTTTTTGTATTCCAAAGTAATTTGTTGTGCTTTTTTTAAACACGCTATAAACCGGAAAAGCCAAAGTAAAATACAGCCAGCCGTTAAAGTCAAAAAATATATTACTAAAACCGTTATGATTTAATATTCCGTTTATTATTCCCCAGGCAATGAATAAAAATAAAATAATAAAATAATAAAAATAAGATGATTTAAAGAATTTTATTTGTAATTTTTTTTCGCCAACCGGCGAATTAATCCAGTTGGAAATAATTTTACCCAGCCAGACAGCCATTATAACAAGCCACAAGGCTATGCGGATGGAAATTAAAAAGCCGTCTTGCTCAAAAGCGAATAAATATCCTTTTGATCCGATAAATAATTCCGCGAAAATTATCCATATTCCATATTCCAGATTTATTAAAGACAAAATTAAAGCCAGAAATATTATTATTAAAAATGCGAAGTTATTAAAATCAGGCAGAAGATAGCCGAATATTGAAAATAATTCAGCTAAAAAAATAAATAAAAATGTTATTCTAATTTTTTTTCCAAACAGCGGCATTTCTTTAGTTAGCAGGGATTTATAAGATTTATATGATCATATTAATCATATAAATCCCTGCCAAAAATTGTTTAAAAATTATATCTAATCTCATCTCCTATTTCAATCTTATTTTCCTCGCAAAATCCGGAATTAACTTCCAAAACATAGTTAGCCGGCAGATCGCTTGAATAGCGCATTACAGGATCGCTTCCCTCGGAGGGCGCGTTTTTATTTATTTCAACAATTTTGTCATCGTTTATATAAATAATATCTATGGGGAAATTCATGTCTCGCATAACAAATGTTTTCATTTCTTTGTTTGGAAAAACGAAAAGCATGCCGCAGTCAGCGCATAATTTTTCTTTATTGCTTAATCCTTGATATCTTAATTCCGGCGTGTCCGCAATTTCAATTTTTATTTTTGTATTATTAATTGTAACAATTTTTTCATTCCCTGGCGAACACGCGGATAAAATTAAAATAATAAAAAATAATAAAAATAGAAGTTTTTTCATAAATAATTATCATATCAATCTTATTAATCCCTGCTTAATTTCGCAGGGATTTATAAGATTTATATGATTAAATTATGTTTTATTTTTATAATTTTTATGGCTTGTTTATACTTTTTCACACTTGGCAAAAAAGGAAAAAATTTATAAGCGAATGAAGGCATCCAATTACTCATTGTTCCGCCGGTTTGAATTTTAAATAAAATTTGATCAATCCAAATTCCGCTATGCCCCTGCTCCAGCATGGTGAGCCATAAATCCCAGTCCTGAAGTTTTTTGATTGATTCATCCCAGCCGTTTCCGGGAAAATCTTCCCGTTTAATTAAAGACATTGTATGGATATACGGCATTTGTCTTAATTTTTCCGCGCTGAATTGTTCCAATTTAAACAATTTTCTGCCCCACAAAAAGCTGGAATAAGCATAGCTTGCTTGCGGGTTGCTTCTAAGAGTTTGGACCATTATTTCAAGAGCTTGCGGCTTTAAAATCGCGTCGGAATCGCAAAATAATAGGTATTCGCCTTTTGATCTTTTAAAGCCTTTATTGCGCGCGTAAGGAGCTCCGTGGTTGCTGTAATTATGCAGCCATTCAATTTTATAGCCGAATTCTTTTTTTGACAATTCAATAATCCTGCTTAATTTATCCGTTGAGCGGTCGTTAATGATAATAATTTCGTAATTATCATAAGCTTGATTTTTAATGCTTTCCAGGCATTGTTTTAATTTTTCCGCCTGATTATAGACGGGAATTATTATTGAAATCATTTCGCATAACGCATAACTCATAACGCATAACGCGGCATGGGTATGCTGAATTACTTTTGATTAAAAATTATTCAGTTAGCGGGTTAACGAATTAACGAGTTATAATTTTTTAATAAAATAATAAAACAACTCGTTAACCCGTTAACTCTTTAACTAAACAATAAATAATACTTTTTTTAAATAAT
>JAZDKT010000044.1:0-4073 GCA_043802685.1 Candidatus Falkowiibacteriota bacterium
GGAATGCACTTTGGGCATCGCACAAGCAAATGGCATCCCAAGATGAAGCCTTTTATTTTTACTTCAAGAAAAGGCGTTCATATTATTGATTTAGCCAAAACTCAAAAACAGCTGGTGAAAGCGCTTGATTTTATCAAGCAATCAAACAAAGAGGGCAAAGTTATCCTGTTTGTCGGGACCAAGACGCAGGTTAAGCAACCGCTTAAAAAAATGGCGCAAGAAGCAGGCGTTCCTTATGTTGCCGAGAGATGGCTCGGCGGCTGCTTGACTAATTTTCCAATTATTAAAAAGTCCATTAGAAAATATCAGGATTTGCTGGAAAAAAAGCAGGCGGGCAAATTGGATAAATATACGAAAAAAGAACAGCTGGACTTTGATCGTGAAATCGGCCGTCTGGAAATAAATTTAGGCGGGCTTGTTGATTTGACAAAAATTCCGGATGCGGTATTTATTTGGGACATAAAACATGAAAAAACAGCTCTGCAGGAAGCAAAAAAGACAGGCATTAAAATAATCGCGGTTTGCGATACGAATGTTAACCCGACTTTCGTTGATTATGTTATTCCGGCCAATGATGATGCCAGCAAGGCGATTAAAATAGTATTAAACGCGGTGAAAGAAGCGGTTGAGGAAGGCAGGAGTGAGAAAGAATAATTAAATTATAATAAGGAAATTTAAAAGATACAAGGACGCAAGATACAATAACCAAACAAATTCAAAATTTCAATATTCAATATTTAAACTGTTTAGAATTTTTAATTTGAATATTTTAATTTGTTTGTATCCTTGTATCTTGTGTCCTTGTTCCTTAATTATTTATGGAAAATATAAAAAAATTACGAGAAAAAACAGGGGCAGGCATTGTTGACTGCAAAAAAGCATTGGAAGAATCCGGGGGAGATATTGAAAAAGCGGTTGAAATATTAAGAAAAAAAGGCATAGCCAAGGCGGCCAAGCGCGGCGATCGCGCGGCTTGCGAAGGGATAGTTAAAATTGCGGTTAATGAAGCGGGAAACGAAGGATATATCGTAGAAGTAAGCGCTGAAACTGATTTTGTGGCGCGCAATGAGCAGTTTCAACAGTTCGCCGAGAAAGTTTTGGAATTAGCCAAAAATAAAAAGCCGAAAAACAGGGAAGAGCTGCTGGCTCTTGAAATGGAAAACGGAACAGCGCTGGAAAATTTAAACAATTTAAGCGGCGTAATCGGCGAGAAATTAGATATTAAAAAATGCGATTCTGTCTCAGCCAAAACAGTGGCGGCTTATTCTCACATGGGCGGAAGAATAGGAGTATTGGTCGCGCTTGACAAAGAAGGAGAAAGCGAGCTGGCCGGAGATATCGCCATGCAGGTTGCGGCGTCCGATCCCGCGTATATTTATCCGGAAGATGTTCCGAAAGAAGAAATAGAAAAAGAAAAAGAAATTTACCGAGCCCAGCTTTTAAGAGAAGGCAAGCCGGAGCAAATCATAGACAAGATACTTCCGGGAAAGCTGGATAAATATTTTGAAAAAACTTGTTTGGTTAAACAAGAGTATATTAAAGACGACAAAAAAAGCGTTCAGGATATTTTGGGAGACGTGAAGGCGGAGAAGTTTATCAGGTATAGCTTATAAATCGCATAACGCATAACGCATAACGCATAACGCATAACGCATAACGCATAACAATTTCTAATATTCTATGTTTTATGTTATGTGTTTCATGTTTCATGAAAATAGTACAAATACAATTTACTCCTTGGGATAAAGTTTATAATTTTGATCCGGCCGATTCTGTTTTATCGGTCGGGGATTACGCTGTCGTAAAAACAGAGCTTGGCGTGGAAATAGGCAAAGTTGTCGGCTTTAAAGAAGCAAAAAACGAAGAAGAATCAGAAAAAACAGAGCTTAAGCCGATACTGAGGAAAGCCACCCTTACTGACTTGGAAAAAATTTCCGATAAAAAACAAAAGAAAGAAGCTTTGCAGTACTGCAAAAAATTAGCCGATCAATATAAGCTGCCCATGAAGCTGGTGGACGCGCATTTTTCTTTTGACGGTTCGCGGGTTACTTTCGCCTTTGTGGCGGACGGCAGAGTTGATTTTCGCGAATTGGTAAAAGATTTAACCAGGCGCTTTAACCGCACCATACGGCTTCAGCAGATAGGCATCCGCGACGAAGCGAAAATATCAGGGGATTGCGGCCATTGCGGCTGTCCATTGTGCTGCAAGAGATTTTTAACCGAGCTTTCTTCCGTTACTTCGGAAATGGCAGAGCTTCAGCAAGTAGCCCACCGCGGAAGCGACCGCATATCCGGAATTTGCGGCCGGCTTATGTGCTGCTTGAATTATGAAGAAGCCGGCTATGAAGAGTGCGCCAAGAAATTGCCTCCGATGGGAGCGAAGGTTGATGTTGACGGAAAAAAAGGCGTAGTAGTGAGACATCACACTTTAAAACAGGCGGTTAGCGTGGAATTCAAAGGCGAAAACGGAGACGGCAAGACAATCGTTGAGGTGGATTTGAATCGGAATAAGAAATAAGAAGCAAGAAGTAAGAAGTAAGAAGTAAGAAGTAAGAAGTAAGAAGTAAGAAGTAAGAAGTAAGAAGAACAGTCCTTAATGGGTTGTTTTTTTGTTTTTGGAATTTGTGCTATAATTTATGTATAATGAATTGTTAATAATTTCTGCCGTTTTTTAGCGGGATGCTAAAGCATCCAGAACCCGAACTGAAGTTCGGTAGAAGTTTTTTATTTTATGAATATCGCAATCAACGGTTTTGGCCGGATCGGCCGAGCCGCTTTCAAGGCTTTTTTAGAAAAAAAGTCTGACATTAACATTGTCGCGATTAATGACTTAACTGACACCAAAACATTGGCGCATTTATTAAAGTATGACACTGCTTACGGCAGATACGGAAACAAAGTGGAATATGCCGCAGATAGCTTAATCGTCGCCGGCAAGAAGTATAAAGTATTGGCTGAAAAAGATCCTGCTAATTTGCCATGGAAAGAAATGGAAATTGATATTGTTTTAGAGTGTACGGGCAGATTTAGGGCAAAAGAAGAAGTTATGGCGCATATCAAAGCCGGAGCAAAAAAAGTAATAATTTCATCTCCAGCCAAATCTGATAATATTAAAACCATTGTTTTAGGCGTAAATGAAAATAAAATCAGCAAAAATGATAAAATAATATCAAACGCTTCCTGCGCGACCAATTGCTTGGCGCCTGTCGTTGATATTGTACGGCAGAATTTCGGCATTAAAAAAGCGATTATGACAACGGTTCATTCATATACTGCCGACCAGAATATCGTGGACGGTCCGCACAAGGATCTGCGCCGGGCGCGCGCGGCAGGAGTTAATATCGTGCCGACGACAACCGGAGCCGCTATCGCAACCGGGAAAGTAATTCCACAGCTAAAAGGCAAGATTGACGGCATGGCAATTCGCGTGCCAACGCTTGTCGGCTCGCTGTGCGATATAGTTTTTGAAACAAACAAGAAAGTTGATGAAAAAGAAGTTAATAAGATTTTTAAAAAAATGGCCAATAGCGCCAAATACCGCGGCATTGTTGAGGCAACGGATGAGCCGATAGTTTCTTCCGACATTATCGGCAATCCGGCCAGCGCTATTGTTGATTTGTCATTGACTAAAGTGATTGAGGGCAATTTATTAAAAATAGTTGCTTGGTATGACAATGAATGGGGGTATTCTAATAGATTAGTTGATTTGTGCGATTATATTACGAAGAAGAGATTAACATAAAAAGTATATAAACATAATAGAAATTTCTAAATTATAAATTATAATTCCTAATAAATTCCCAATGTCTAATGCCTAAATAACTAAAAAATATTTAGAAATTAGAGATTTTAATATTAGACATTTATTAGAAATTAGAAATTATAATTTTTTTATGAGCATACTTAATAAAATCAAAAAAGCGAAACTGGTTGGGCGCGGCGGCGCTTGTTTTCCTGCGGCCGTGAAATGGTCCGCCGTCGCTAAAGCTATGGCGGATAAAAGATATAGTGGAAAAAAATGTTATGTTGTTTGTAATTCCGCGGAAGGCGAGCCGGGCGTGAAAAAAGACGGA
>JAZDKT010000045.1:0-3221 GCA_043802685.1 Candidatus Falkowiibacteriota bacterium
TTTAAAGAACCAGATCCTTAAACTCAAAAACATAATAACCTAATTCCTTTAACAGCTTTACAATCCTCTTATCCATAATCTTATCAAAACTCACAACAACTTTAAAGACCTGCTTTTTTTGTTGATTTGCAAATTCTTCAATTTTATCAACCAACTGCTTATTTACGGCTTTTGCGCTTAACTTTATTTCTCCTATTAAAACATTTTTCTTGTCTTCGCCGTATATGTCAATTTCTATTTTTTTATCCCAATAACCGCTGATATTTTTAGGGTTGCATGGCACAATATTATTATTTATTATTTTCTTAAATAAAATTTCCCTAACCAACTCTTCAAAAATCATTCCTTTATGTCCGCTAAAAGTTTGTTTAAAATCCTCTAAAACCGGCTTAAGCGCGCCTATTTCAATTTTATTATAATTTTTGTAAACATACCTAAACCAAAATCTTAAAAAAATATCTTTTAAATAATAGCGGCTATCCCTGCTATTTTTCTTTCCTAACGGAGTTTTTCTTTCTATCAATTTATAGTTATTAATTAACACTGATAAATATTTGCTGATTGTAGTGGTTGGCAATTGCATTATATTCGCTATCTCGCTTATTTTTGTCTTGCCGCAGCTTAAGCAAAACAAAATATCAAAATATCTTTCATAATCATTTCCAAACTCTTCAATGAGCAGATTCTCGCCTTCTTTATATAAAGGAGTGTCTTTGCTAATAATCAACTCTTCTATCATCTTTTCTGTTTTAGCGCCAAAAAGATTAAATTTTTCCAATAAATCATAATACTTGGCAACTCCGTTGAAAATAGCGTAAAAATCAAAAATTTTTTCCAATTCTTTCACTTTATGATCATAGCTGATATTGGCAATTTCTGAAAAATCAAACGGCTTTAAATAAATAAAATTATCAATTCTGCCGTAAAGCGGCTCCTTTTGCTTAAATATCTTTTCCATTAAAGTCTGAATGCTGCCGATTAAAAGCAAATGCGCTTTAGCCGTATTTTTATATTCATCAATCTTTTTTTGCAAAATGGAAAATACTGATTTTTCAACATATTGAAAATTTTGAAATTCATCAAAAATAATAATTATTCTTTCCGTCTTGCTTAAAGCGAAAATAATATTAAAAAAATCTTCCCAGCTAATTATTTTTTCCGGCAAAAAATCAAATTTTTCTTTTAAAACAGCGGCAAAATCATCAAGAATAATCTGAGAGCTTTTTTTAGTAACATAAAAATACAGTGATTTTCTTTTATTGCCTATATATTTCTTAACAAGCTCTGTCTTTCCAATTCTTCGCCTGCCCATCATCACTTCTGTTATTAAATTATTTTTAGCATAATTAAAATGCTTGTTTAAGAGCGCTAATTCATTTTTACGATTATAAAATTTTTTCATTTTTTAATATACTGATTGGTATAATACTGATTGGTATAATATTTTAAATATTTAACGCTTTTATTTTTTAAAGCCGGCTCCTTAAAATTCAAAAACATAGTAATCCAATTCCTTCAAGGATCGCTGCTGCGACTGCTCACTGCCTAAAAGTAAACTGTTAAAATGTTTTTATGCTTAAAAGCTGAAATGTTTCGCCCTGTGGATTACTTATTATTATACCACAGATTAATAAAATTAAAAAATAATAAAAAATAAAACGCCCTTTTTTGTCAAATAGTCGGGGCGAGAGGAATTGAACCTCCGCTACAGGACCCCCAGCCCTGCGTACTGCCATTATACTACGCCCCGAATTAATTTATGATTTAGATTTTAGATACCGCATCGTGGCGCGGCGCAAGTTTACGATTTTAAATAAAATCCGCGCAACTCATATAATGAAAAACCGCTCATCCCTGAAAGCGGCGCATAAAATATCCAATATTCAATGCTCAATATCCATTCAATACTCAATATTTTAAATAATCAATAAATTGAGTGTTGATTGTTGAATATTGAATGGATATTGAATATTGGTTATTCTAAATTAAAACTTGTATATTCACGGAAGCTTAAAACGTTCTTCTCACCTTTCTCACCATCTTGTATATGCTATACCATCCTTGGTCAAACGGCAGATCAAAAGTTCCCGGATAGTTAATTTCTTCTCCGCCAAACCCTTTTTTAAACCTGGTAACCCCCGGCCACTTTTCCTCGTCAATGCCGTAAAGGTCGTAATATTTAAACCCTTGCTCTTTAAAAAGTTTTATGCAATGCCACTGCATGGCGTAAGGCGCCATAACATTCCTGTCTTCATCGCAAGACGCGCCGTGCATATACGTGGCCATGTCCCCGAAAGAAGATGTTATGGCAGAGCCGATTGCCTTACCCTTGTATTCCGCGAAAAACAATTTAACAAAATTACCGTCCAATTTCACCATTTCCTTGTAATAGTTTATACCATGAGTTCTGAAACTGTCCCGGTCGCTTGTTTCGCCCATTAATTGCCAAAAATCCCCTATGCGGCTGTCATCATCTTCAACAATCCAAACCCCTTTCTTTTCCGCCAGCTTGATATTGTATCTGGTCTTGGAATGCATGGATTCCAAAAGCTCGCTTTCCGGTTTTGATAAATCCATTATTAAAGTTTTGCTTGGCTGGATATCAAGAGTTTTTGAAATTTGATCCCGCATAGTATTGCGGGAGGAAATTTGGAAAATCGGATCAAATCTTAAAAACATAACCCCTTCTTCCTGAGCTAACTCTTTTATTTTATTAAATAATAAATCTACAACTTGCTTGCATTTTACATCTTCAATATTACAATCAACGATCGGACCGCGGGGGCAGTAAAAATAACTTTTGCCTATGGGAAGTATTTTCTTGACAACGGTTGCCGCGCCGACTAAATTTTCTCCATCCTGAACTCCGATCCGAAAAATACTGCCACTGACGATTTTATCGAATTCTCCCCATTGCCAGCTCTGTAAAAACTGGCTATGCTTTTGCGCGCCGACAAAACTATTTAATTGTTCTTCGCTTGTGATGTTTGTTATTTGCATAATATTTATCGCGTAACGCGCAACTCATAACGCATAACGCAAAATTATTTTAGAATTATGATAATATAAAACTGCAACTAGGCGGAAAAATTTGACAAAATATATAAGTATGCTATATTTATTATAGTACTTGTGGGCGCAAGCCCCGTTCAGCCAAGGAATTCCTAAGCTGAAAAACAAGTACTGAACAAAAAGCGGCTTTTATAAGCTGTTTTTTGTTT
>JAZDKT010000046.1:0-3428 GCA_043802685.1 Candidatus Falkowiibacteriota bacterium
CGCCTCCGGAGAAACTAAGCGCAAAATTTCCTTGCCTAAAATTCTGTACTGGCCGCTTACTTTATTGGCTCTAATAAGCCCATTTTTAAGCATGCGCTTAATAGTGCTTTCGCTGATTTTAAGCAATAAGCGAGTTTCTTCAGTTGTGTAAACCGCGTTCGCTTTTATTTCTTCTGGCATAGTATAAAATTTAAATTATTTAATTATGTTAAAATTATACCGCAGGGTGTCAAGAGGTGTCAAGAGGTGTCAAATAAACATTTCTCTCACGGCATTAAATTATTATCCGTTAAACTCTTTTTTAACAGCTTGCTGAATTCGGCTGCTCCGGCGGAATTCAAGTGATCGCTGTCTTTGAATAATTCGGGCTTGCCGCTATACAGCAATTGATAATCAAAAATATTGATGCTGCCGTAACTGTTGATTTTGTGCAAAGCCGAATTGTAATATTCCTCCGCATCCGGAATATATTTCTTTGTTTCTTCATAATACTCTTCAGTTAAAGGATATTTAACCAATGCCACTTTGATATTTTTTTCTTTCGCCAGATCCAAAATCTTGTAAAAATAATCCAGCAGCACGCTGTCAATTACTTCGCATTTTTCCAGATGGGATGCGACCCGATCAGCGGCCGCTTTCCGGCGATCTCTATTTTTTGAAAAATCGCTGTTTGAAGGCGTATATCCTCTTTGTATTTCGCTCAATTTGCTTAAATCAGCAGGCTTTAATAATTGTAATCCTTTGCCTTTAAATGAAAAAATTCCGTTTATTTCATTATTCAATAAAGATAATTTTCTTTCCTGATAAGCTAATTTGTAAAAATTGATAAATTTTCTCCAGTACCATTCATTATCAAAGCGATCTGTTCTAAATGAAGAAAAAGAATGCAAATCAATCGGTAAAACTATTATTTCAGGCATAAACCCTTCTTTTATCAAACTCTCTAATTTATAATATGTCTGGACATAATTTTCTCCGCCTGACGCGTAATTAAAAGAGTTTTTTATTTGCGCCGGATCTACTCCCAGCAAAATATGAGAGTCGCCCAAAAATAAAATTTTAATTTCATCTTTCATGCCTAACAGCTGTTTTTCAGTTCTCTCCAGAATTGTGTATTGCAATTCCATTTTATAGTAAGCATAATTAACCGCCGTTATCAAAATGATAAAAATTGCAAGAAAAATAACCGATTTTATTATAAATTTTTTCGCCATAATGCTATAATTTTTAAAATTGGAAATAAATAAACGGCGTTTCTTCAAACACGCCGAAAAGTAAAATTCCGAAAATAATTAGGTAATAAACGGCCCATCTTACCAATAAGGGCTTGCTGTCCAAGAATTGCCTCATTCCCCTTCTCTCCTGCAACAGATGGATAAATTCCATAAATAATATTGCCGCCGCGCCCAGCAGAATGTCTTGATAAAAAGATAATTTCGGCAAAACGGCGCTAAGTCCGGATGAAAAATCAATAAACAAATGAGATAGCGCGTAAAACGCGTCGGCCAAGGAATTCGCCCTGAAAAAAATCCAGCCGATCAGTACTAAATGGAATGTTATCAGTACTTTTATAATTTTATAAACTTTGGGAAACTTGACTATGCCGGTGAATTCAACGATTTTTTTTCTTAAGCCGGCGGTAAAAATTGAAAACACCAAATAAAATCCATGCAAAGCGCCCCAAAATATAAACGTCCAATTCGCTCCGTGCCAAAAACCGCTTACCAGAAAAACAATGAATAAATTCAAATACCATCTGTATTTCGCCGTTCGGTTGCCCCCCAAAGGAATGTATAAATAATCCTTGAACCAAGTTGACAGGGAAATATGCCACCTTTTCCAGAATTCGGAAATTGACTGCGAAAAATAAGGCCGCCTGAAATTATCCATTAAATTATAGCCCATTATTTTCGCCGCTCCGATGGCGATAAACGAATAGCCGGCAAAATCGCAGTAAATTTGAAAAGCGAAAAAATAAGTGGCTAAAAGCAGGGGCAAGCCGGAATATGAATATATGTTGTTGTAAACCTCGTTTACCAAAGCGGCCAGCCGATCCGCAATTACCATTTTTAAAAAGAAGCCCCAGAGCATTATTTTTAATCCGTCTGTTACTCTCTTGTAATCAAATTCATGATTAACAAAAAATTGAGGCAACAAATTTTTGGCTCGTTCAATGGGACCGGCGACGAGCTGGGGGAAAAATGAAACATAAACGGCGAATATGCCCAAATGCTTTTCCGGCTGGATTTTTCCGCGATAAACGTCAATAGTATAGCTTAAAGTTTGGAAAGTATAAAAAGAAATCCCCACAGGCAATAAAATGTTCAAATGCGGGATATCTAAAGGCGAGTTAAAAGATAATAAAATATTATTCAAGGAGGAGCTGAAAAAATTCAAATATTTAAAAACAAACAATAGGCCCAAATTCGCCGCCAAGCTGGCGAATAAGTATTTACGCCGCGTCGCATTCTCTTCCGTCTTACCCATTAATAAAGCGGCGGAATAATCAACAATCGTGGAAATAATAAGTAAAATAGCGTATTTGGCGTTCCAGCTCATGTAAAAATAATAGCTGGCAGCCAAAAGCAGAATCCATCTGTATTTATGCGGAATTGCAAAATATAAAAAAACAATTATGGGGAAAAAAATTAAAAAATGTAGAGAATTGAACAGCATAAAAAAATAAACAATTCTTCCGAAAATTAACAGAGAGAAAGCAATTATTTATTGTTATTTATGAATAAAATCAATAATTTTTTCCACCCTTTTCTCCCAGGTATAATTTCTCGCGTCTTCATAAGCCCTGCCGGCGATTTCAACGTATAACTTGTCGTCCTCTAAAACTTTTTTTATCCCGCGTGCCAAATCTTCTGGATTGTCCGGCTTAACGATAACCGCGTTTTTTTCGCTTAGCACTTCCCTGATTGTGGGCAGATCGCTTGCGATTATCGGCCGCTTGCTCGCCATATATTCAAACATTTTCAAGGGCGACATGTAATAAGCGTAATGTTCGCGATTGGGAAACGGCATCAGCAAAGCGTCGCAGGCTTTCTGGAAAACCGCCAAATCCGACTGCGGCGCCGCGCCTTTAAGCAACACCTGATTATTTAATTTCAACCCGTTCACCTTCTCCTGATAAAAAGCAATGTCTTTTTCCGAACCGCCCATGGCGATGAATAAAATATTCCGGTCATTTAAAATTTTCAAGGCTTTTAAAATATCATCCACCCCCTTGTCCATGCCCATTGTTTTAAACTTGCCTGAGTAGCCGATAATTTTTTTACTTGCCCCGCAATATTCTGCGGGCGCTTGCGGTAAATTCAACCTTTCTCTTGCCTGTTCTTTAGTCAAATCCAAGCCAAAAATTTTCAAATCAACCGCGTCCGAGGCGACAATTGTTTTACGCAAATCCAAATTGTATTTTTCCG
>JAZDKT010000047.1:0-6314 GCA_043802685.1 Candidatus Falkowiibacteriota bacterium
TTTTGGCCGAAATTATGGTAAATAATGGTAACCGGAACTTCTTTTATTTTTAAATCATTGCTAAACGCTTTTATCATTATTTCACTGCAATGAGCCATGCCGTCCTGCCTGATTTTAATTTTTTTCAGCGCGTATCGCGACAGCGCCCTGAAGCCGCACTGTGGATCTGTTAATCTGATGTTAAAAAATATCAAATTAACCCTGCGCGCTATAGGCATTATAATATTTTTTTTCAGCCGCGGAATTTCAGATCTCTTTTCCAAGAATCTTGAACCGAAAACAACATCGCATTCTTCCGCGATAATCGGGCTGATTATGTCTTTTATCTCATTGGCTAAAAACTGTCCGTCCGCGTCAAAATGAACCACCGCGTCCGCGCCTTGTCCCAGCGCGTATTCATTGCCGGTTGCCAAGGCCGCGCCCTGTCCCCTATTAACAACATGCCGCAAAACATCCGCGCCCTGCGCTTTAGCCAAGCCGTATGTTTTGTCAGTAGAGCAATCATCAATAACCACCACGCGATCAACCAACGGCTTAACCCGCATTATAACCTCCACGATTGTTTTTTCTTCATTGTACGCCGGGATGACGCAGAATATTTTTTTATCTTGACATAACTTTACTTGTATGCTATTATATTTTAATTCATTGTTCATTGTGAAAATGGTTAATTTGGCTATTAATATTTGCAAAAACAATATTTTATTAAAAACGAAATTATAAAAAAGGAGGGTGCGATGAAAAAAATTCTTTCAACAATAGTAGCCATTATAATTTCTTTCTTTATCTGTTTCTCTGTCTTCGCCGATGAAATGGTAATAATTCACGAGGTTGTCGACGGAAAAAGTGAAGATTACAAAGTCAAACTTGAAGCCATTCATGATCTCGCTACGATGGTGAAGAATATAAAGAATGGTCAATTCAAACTAGGAAACAAGTGTTTCATCGAAGACATTTATTTCGATGGTGACATTACGCATGTAAAAATTTCGTGCAAAAAACTTCTCGGACAATAACCGATTTGTCAACACCTTGACCCTCAACAGATATATTCTGTACGAGGGTCTTTTTTTATATAAAATTTTAAAAAACATAAAAACATAAAAAAATATTCTCACTTCTAACTTCTAACTTCACTTCTAACTTCTCACTTCTTACTTCTAACTTCACTTCTTACTTCTTACTTCTTACTTCTTACTTCAAATCTCACTTCTTACTTCTAACTTCTCCCCATCCCCTTCAGCCCCTTATTCGCGCGCAAATCATTTACTGTTTTTTCAAGTCCCTTTTCAAGTGTCATCACAGGCATCCAGCCAAGCTCATCTCTGGCTTTGGTTATATTCGGCAGGCATAAAGGCGTCATGAAAAGCAATTGATCCGCGTAAGTTATTTTTGACTTGGAGACAAGCATTGAAATAATCTTTCGCGCCACATCCGCGACCTTCACATCAACATCAGAGCCGATGTTTATCGGTCCGGCTGATTCTGATTCCATCATTTTTATGCTGGCGTCAACAGCATCGCTGATATAACAAAAAGAAGAAGAAAAATTATCATCGCCCAATATTACCAAGTCTTTATTATCCAAAGCATTGCTGATAAAATCAGGGATCATTAAGCCCTCGTCCAGTTTCATCCTTGGGCCGTAGACTCTGAACAACCGCGTTATTTTGGCGTCAATATTGAAAAACTTTCTGTAATTTATAACCATTGTTTCCGCGAATCTCTTGCCCTCGTCATAAGAGCTTCTGTCTGACAAAAAATCAACAACGCCCAAATCTTCTTCGCTTATCTTGGAATTGCCGTCCCGTCTGGCTCCATAAACAACCGAGGAAGAAAAATGCAAAAATTTTGCCTCGTGCTTTTTGGCCAAATCCAAAGCATTTTTAACTCCGTAAGAATTAGCCAAAATAGTGGCGATAATATTTTTTCCAAAATGAATAGGCGAAGTCGGGCAGGCCAAATGGTAAATTTCCTGAATGCCTTGAAATTGAATTTTAAATTTTTGCAATTCAGGCAGTTTGTCAAGATCAATCGGCTCCGAAATGTCATGCTTGATAAACGCGAAATTAGGATCAGCCAATAAATGGTCAATATTTCTTTCATCGCCGGTGGAAAAATTATCCAGACAGATTACCTTGCAGGTTTTTATTAATTCATCGCAAAGATGGGACCCGACAAAGCCGGCTCCTCCCGTGACTAAAACATTTTTTTTGTCAAAAATTGCTCGTTTGGACATAGTATTAAGTAAGAAGGCAGAAGTAAGAAGTAAGAATAATTAAAAATTTACTTTTTGCCTTTTAATGAATTTTAATTTAATATTCAATTCTCAATATTTAACATTCATTCTACGCTCAATATTAAATATTTAACTTTATTGATTATTATTTTATTGAACATTGAATGAATATTGTGTATTGAATATTGGATGTTTATATATCTTGATAATTTGAATTTTTATAATTCACAAACTTCTCACTTCTTACTTCTTACTTCTTACTTCAATGGCGCTGACATCAACTCCTCCCTCAAATTCAGCTTCAAACGCGTAAAATGAGCTTATCAGCTTGCCGTCCGCTTCAAAAGTCCGCACATGAGGAGCGCCGCCCGGACCGGCTCCGGTGATGATTTCGTCAATGCCGTCATTGTCAATATCGGCTGAATCCAAATTAACTCCGCCGTTAAATGTACTGCCGTAAGCGAAAAATTGGCTTAAGTTTCGCGCGTAATTGTCAAATATTTTTACATGCGGACCTCCTCCCGGACCGGCTCCGGTGATGATTTCGTCTTTTTTATTTCTCGCGCCTCCGTCAACATCGCCGACTGCCACATTTACGCCGCCGCGGAACGCGGAATCATAAGCAAAGAATTGCCCTTCTGCCTTGCCGTCCGCGTTAAATATCATTACATGCGGGCCTCCTCCCGGTCCGGCTCCGGTGATGATTTCGTCAACCCCGTCGCCGTCAACATCTCCGGCCGCCACATTAACTCCTCCGCGGAAAGCCGGCGAATAAGCGAAAAACTGGCCTTTAACATTCCCGTCCGCGCTGAATATTCTGACATGCGGACCTCCTCCCGGACCGGCTCCGGTGATTATTTCATCAACTCCGTCGCCGTCAACATCGCCAACAGCCACATTAACTCCTCCGCGAAAATTCTGATTATAAGCGAAAAACTGGCCTTTTACGCTTCCATCCGCGCTGAATATTCTGACATGCGGGCCTCCTCCCGGACCGGCTCCGGTGATTATTTCATCAACTCCGTCGCCGTCAACATCTCCGGCAGCCACATTAACTCCTCCGCGGAAATTTGAGCCGTAAGCAACAAATTCTTGCTCAACACTCCCCTTCTTTCCTGTTGTTTTAACAATGGCTTCGTAATTGCCGCGCGGCGAAATTAATAATTTGGCGGTAGTTTCCGTTAAGGAAGCGCTTGCTTCTTTGACTGAACCGGCCAAATTAATTCTTCCGCTTCCCAGCTGATTTAAAAATTGAGGATTAAGGCGGTTTATATTATCAGCGTTATTAATTAAAATATCTATAACTTGATTGCGGTTAAGCGCCGGGTTTGCCGCTTCCACTAAAGCAACGGAGGCGCTCACTATCGGCGCGGCCATTGATGTGCCTGACCAATATCCGTCATAATATTTATCAAAAAAGGATCCTGCTACGCTTTGCGCCGGCGAATAAACAGAAGTGCTGTAAATATTTACGCCGGGCGCCGCGATGTCAACGCAATTAAAGCCATAGCTTGAAAAACTTGCTTTCTGATCCAGAGTATCAGTGGCAACAACGCCTATTACCATATTTTCTCCATTATTTCCGTCATGGCAGGCAGGATACATCGGCGTTTGATCCAGTGAATATCCTTCTCCCTGATCTTGTTCATTTCCGGCGGCAGCCACGATAATTATGCCTGATTCATAAGCTCTGCGGATAGCCGCATCCAAACTTTTGCTAAAGCCAAAGCCGACAAAGCTTAAATTAATAACATCCGCTCCGTTGTTTATGGCGTAATCAATCGCTTTTATCACTTTATCCGTGCTTCCTTCTCCGCTGTCATTTAAAACTTTAAGCGGCATTAGCTTCGTCCTCCATGTTACCCCTGAAATTCCGGAGGCGTTGTTTCCTGAAGCCGCTGCTACGCCGGCCACGATAGTTCCGTGCAAAATTCCCGCTTCAGTAAAACCATTGCTGAATTTAGGATTTGGATCAGCTGTATTATTGACAAAATCCCAGCCGTTTACATCGTCAATAAAACCGTTCTTGTCGTCATCAGCGCCGTTATCCGCTATCTCATTTTTGTTGCTCCAGATATTATCCCTTAAATCAAGGTGGCTGATTTGCACGCCGGAATCCACAATGGCTATAATAATTTCCGGGCTCTCTCTGGTATAATCCCATGCCTCTGGAGCTTTTATTTTAATCAAATGCCACTGATTTTTATAATATGTATCGCTGGGAATAATAGCGGCATTATATAAATAATTCGGCTCCGCGTACTCTGCTTCCGGATTGTTATTAAAATAATCCAGTATTTCATAGAAATCATCGGCTTGCGCGATTTTAACAGTATTAATTTTATCGCTGTCCTTAAATTTAACCAATATCTCATCGGCTTTTCTGATATTATTTTCTAATGAATTTTCGCTTCCAGCTTCCCCGCTTTCGGCTGGTATCAACAAAAAGCCGCCTGCTGTAATTACAAGGCATAAAATATATATAAAAAAAGATGCTACATTTTTATTCATAACATCTTTATTATAGCATAAACGCAATATAATATTCAAGAAACTATTGCTCTAAGCTAAATTTAATTAATTCTTTTTTTATTATTTTATCATCAACTTCAAATCCGGGCCTGTATGAAATTTTTTCAGCGTAATTAATATCGTCAAAATAAGACAGCTGTTCCTTGAAAATTCTCTCGTTAAATTCCCCGTTGAAAATACTATTCGCTCTTGTAACTATTTTATCTATTGAATGATATTTGTTTATTATAAAATAAAGATCAGCATAATCTTTCCATTTCGCTCTTCTGCCCAAAGCATACGCTTTCATAGCCGCCAAGCTTAATAGATCAGGCATCTTTAGCGTGTTTTCAAAATTTTTGGAAAAATTAATCTTAAAAGGGTAATAAAAAAAAGTAAATTGCACATTGTTCACAAAAAATGTGAATTGCCCTTTTTCGTCTTTATATACTTTATGTATTTTCCATCCTTGTTTGGTTATTATTTTTCTAATTTTCAAATTATCAAATTCTTTAAAAGTAAAAAAATCAAAATCTATTGATTCTCTATGACCAATTTGCAAAGCAATAGCAGTGCCTCCGACTAAGCCGAAATTTTTTATAAATTTCTTAATAAGCGGCAATAATTCTTGCTGCTCTTTTGTTAAAACTTCTTTATGCATATTTTTTAAAATATAACCCAAAATAATGTTTTGTTTTAACCGCGTAATTGCATCTTTTTTGCTTTGCTTGCTTCCTGAAAATTTTAGCCATTTTCTTGATGCCCAAAATTTTAATCAATTTCTGCACATCATCCCAATCGCCGTAATTCAATGTTGCCTCTACTATTGCTTCAGCGTTAAGCGCGCCGTAATCTTTCACATACCAAATCAAATGCTTTCTGCGTTTTATGAATTTTATTAATTCTTTTTTATTCTCCATACTATAATTTTAGCAAAAATATTGATATTTTTCAATATTTTTGAATCATTACCGTAGGAACAGGGCATGCCCTGTTCCTACGGTAATGATTATAATTTCTCTATCTCCGCCAAAGTCTCCCGCGCGCATTTCTCCCAGTTAAAATCTTTAATTCTATCAAAACCGTTCTTGATTAAATTCTGCCTTAAATTATCATCTAAAATAATTCTGGAAATAGCTTCTGCCATTGATTTAACATTATTCGGATCAAATAAAATCGCGGCCTTCCCAGCTATTTCAGGAATTGAGCCGGCGCGGGAAGCAATAATCGGAGTGCCGCAGGCCATTGCCTGAAGCAGCGGGATGCCGAATCCTTCATAAAGCGAGGGAAAGATAAAAGCGCTTGCGCCGTTGTAAATATAAGGCATATCCACTTCAGGCACCCAGCCGGTAATAATTACATCGTCCTCCAAATCAAACTCGCCGATCATGTACTTAACTTCATCATAGCCATGGCTGGCATCGCCCGCCAACACCAGCTTGTGCTTTATTTCTTTATGATCTTCTTTGGCGATCGCGTAGGCCTCAATCAGAGCGGGAGTATTCTTTTTCTTTTCCAGCCTGCCTACATAAAAAATATACGGCCCCTTTATATCATGCTTTTC
>JAZDKT010000048.1:0-4488 GCA_043802685.1 Candidatus Falkowiibacteriota bacterium
TTTTCGGGACTTTTGACATATTCCACAAAGGCCATGAAAATTTTTTGAAACAAGCAAAAAAATACGGAAATTATTTAATAATAGTAATAGCGCGGGACAAAACTGTTTTAAAGGTGAAGGGCAAATTGCCCAAGAACAATGAAAAAAAACGCTTAAGCATCATGAAAGAAAACAATTTAGCAGACAAAGTTGTTTTGGGGAATTTAAATGACAAATATAAAATAATAAAAAAATATCAACCAGAAACAATCTGCCTTGGCTATGACCAGCAGATTTTTACGGAAAGCTTGAAAGAAAAATTAAAAGAATATAATCTGCTGAATACAAAAATTGTCCGGCTGAAAGCGTATTGTCCGGAAAAATATAAATCGTCTATGTTCCGCGTAACTCATAACGCGTAACGCGCAACAAAAATATGGACATTGAATACGAAGCGACTTTTGAAAATATTAATAAAGATGAGATGCGAAAAAAACTTGAGGAAGCGGGAGCAAAATTAATTCGTCCGGAATTTTTGCAAAAAAGAGTCGTATTTTATTTGCCGAACAAACAAAAGCATGCCTGGCTAAGAGTGCGCGACGAAGGCGATAAAAATACTATGAGCTTAAAAATTATTGACGGCGATAAAATTCAAGATCAAAAAGAAATCTGTTTAAATATTGATAATTTTGCCAAAGCAGTGGAGTTTTTAATTGCCATTGGCTGTGAGAAAAAAGGATACCAAGAAACAAGGCGGGAATTATGGAAATTAGACAGCGTGGAAATTACAATTGACGAGTGGCCGTTTTTAGAGCCATTCGTGGAAGTGGAAGGCAAGTCAGAGCAGGACGTGAAAAAGGTTTGCGCGAAAATTGGATTGAATTATAATAAAGCATTATTTTGCGCGATAGGGGAGTTGTACAAAAGAAAATATGGCGTTTCGCTTGAATATATCAATAATCAAGTGCCTTTGCTAACATTTAAAAGCAAAAATCCATTACTTAATAAATTAGTATAAAAAATATTTTTAATTTTAAAAAATATGCTAGACATAAAATTTATTCGCGAAAACGCGGACAAAGTAAAACAAGCGGTGAAAAATAAAAACAATAAAGTTGATATTGATCAATTGCTTAAGCTTGACGAGGAAAAGAGGGGACTGCAGGTTGAAATTGACAATTTGCGAGCCAAGCGAAACGAGCTGGCCAAGCAAAATAAAAGCGGCAAGCCGACAGATGAGCAGATTAATCAAGGCAAAAAATTAAAAATAGAAATTGGCGATAAAGAAGAGGAGTTGAAAAAGATTAAGGAAGAATACGCAAAACTAACCTATTCCGTGCCGAACTTAATGTCAGAAGACACGCCGATCGGACCTGACGAATCAGGCAATAAAGTGATTAGAAAATTCAGCAAGCCGGCTAAATTTAAATTCAAGCCCAAAGACCATATGGAGTTGGGAATTTTGCTTGGCATTATAGAAACGGAAAAATCAGCGAAAATATCAGGAGCAAGATTTAATTATTTATTCGGCGGCGCGGTTCTTTTGCAATTTGCCTTAATTCAATTCGTATTTGATACTTTAACAAATGAAAAAATCATTAAACAGCTGGCAAAAAAGGTTGGAAATCCGTCCAACAAGCCGTTTACGCCGGTTATCCCGCCGGTTATCGCAAAATCTGAAATAATGAAAAAAATGGATAGATTTGAACCGCTTGAAGACAGGTATTACTTAGAGCAGGACGATTCCTTGCTTATAGGCAGCGCGGAGCATGTTTTGGGGCCGCTGCATATGAATGAGGTTATTGATGAAAAAAATCTGCCAATAAGGTATATCGGCTATTCTACGGCCTTTAGGCGAGAGGCCGGCACATACGGCAAAGACGCGACCGGCATACTTAGAAGGCACCAGTTTGACAAAGCTGAAATGGAATCATTTACCGCGCCGGAGCATGGACTGGCCGAGCAGAATTTGATCGTGGCTATACAAGAATATTTAGCGCGACAGCTGGAAATACCGCACCAAGTCGTGGCGATATGCTCCGGCGATATGGGCAAGCCGGACTTCAGGCAGATTGACATAGAATGCTGGATGCCGGGCCAAAATAAATACCGGGAAACCCACACCTCTGATTACATGACTGATTACCAAGCCAGGCGGCTGAATATCAAATACCAGGCCAAAGACGGCAAAAAAGAATTTGTCCACATGAATGACGCTACGGCTTTTGCCATGGGCAGGATGTTAATCGCCATTTTGGAAAATTATCAGCAGGAGGATGGCTCGGTTGTTGTGCCAAAAGCATTAAGGAAGTATATGCCCGGGAATATTAAAATAATCAAATAAAAATATGCCCAAACTTAAAATAGCCCTGCTCTCAGGCGGGATATCCGGAGAAAGGGAAGTGTCGCTTAAAACCGGAGAGCAGATTTTTAACGCTTTGGATAAAGCTAAATATAAAATTTTTAAATACGACCCCAAAATAGATTTAAAGCGGTTTTTTAATGACGCGATTAATAAAAGATTTGATCTTGTTTTTCCGGCTTTGCACGGCCCTTTCGGCGAAGACGGAAAATTGCAGGGCATGCTGGGCATGATCAACATGCCTTATGTCTTTTCCGGCTGCTTGGCTAGCGCGCTGGCAATGGATAAATATAAAACAAAGATTATCGCCAAATCAAATGGGCTAACCATCGCGAAAGATATTATTTTGAACAAAGAAGAAAATAATTATAATATAAACAAAATTATTAAACAATTATCTTTCCCATTAGTTGTAAAGCCTGTAGAGCTTGGGTCTTCGGTCGGCGCGTCTATCGCCAATACAGCGCAAGAATTAAAAAAAGGAATAAGAACAGCGTTTAAATGCGATAGCAGGGTTATGCTTGAACAATTCATTGCCGGCCGGGAATTGTCAGTGGCGGTAATCGGCGAAGAACAAAAAGCGAAAGCATTGCCGGTTATTGAAATTATTCCCAAAATATCAAAATGGTTTGATTATAAAGCGAAATATGAGATGGGAGGAAGCGAGGAAGTTTGCCCGGCTGAAATTCCCAACGGCGTAAAAAACGAAATTCAAAAATTAGCCGTGAAAATATTCAAAGCAATCGGCTGCAAAGATTTGGCTCGCGCTGATTTTATTTGGAGCAAAAAAAACAACAAAATTTATTTCTTGGAAATAAACACTATCCCGGGGATGACACAGACCAGCTTGGCTCCGCAAGCGGCTAAAGCAGCAGGAATAGAGTTTGGGGAATTTTTAGATCAGCTAATAAGCAGCGCTCTAAATAAAAAATTATGTTAACAAGGAGGAACAATCCAATTAAAATAAAATACAAAAGAGATCGCCGCGGCAAGAGATATTCCAATCCTTTTTTTGGGCAAAGAAAAAGAAAAAAAATAAAAATTAATTATCTGACATGGAAAATCAAACTGATCGCTCTTGCGATTATTTTATTGTTATGCGCGGCCGCATGGTTTTTATTATTTTCAAATTATTTTAATATTAAAAACATTAACATAGACGCGAATGAATCCGATAAAGCGCCGAAGAGCGGCATAACTGATTTAATATGGAGCCAAACAGCCAACAAGCGCTTTTTATTGGGAGCGCAAAATAATATTTTTTTGTTTAACATTAGCCAATTATCAAAAAAACTTAACGAACAATACAACCTGGATGAATTAAAGATTGAAAAAAAACTGCCAAATACTTTTAATATTATTTTAAGAGAAAAAAATTATTCAGCTGTCTGGCAGGAAGCTGATAAATATTATTATATAGATAATTCAGGCAATGTGATCTCGGAAGCTAATCCGCTTGAAATAAAAAGAGAAAGCTACCCCTTGATACAGAGCAGGGGAGAGGATAGGGTCGCCGGCAAAAAAATAGAAAGTCAAAATGAAAATATTGATTATATAATAAAACTATTTTACGATATAAAAAATACTGAAAAACTTTTTACGGTTGAAAGCTTTATCGTGGACGATGATGTTAATACAGTAAAAATGGCAATAAGCCAAGGACCGAAAATATACTTTAACACCGAGGAAGATACGGTCAAACAAATAAACAAACTATATGTGCTAATCAAGGAAAAGTTAAAAGATGATTTTCTAAAAAAAGAATACATTGATGTAAGATATGGCGACAGAGTTTATTACCGTTGATAATATTTTGCGACGCATAAGACATGCCAACCGAAAAAAAGATGAGAAATACTAAAAAAATCCATGGATTGCCCAATAACTAATTAAACTATGCGGATAATTTGTAATTTGCCTGTAATAACCTTATAATTAAAATAAATAAAATAAAATTTAAAACAATACATGGACTGTGAGTCATAAAACTAATCAAATTTTACTCTAATAAAGAGGAATTTAATAAAATCTATGGAAACAGCATTTAAAATAGTATTTTTCTTGGCAGTTATAGTTTTTTGTTTTGTTATAATAGGATTGTTTTTAATATTTTTAAAAATAATGCTTATATTTTCATCTGAAGTGGA
>JAZDKT010000049.1:0-10956 GCA_043802685.1 Candidatus Falkowiibacteriota bacterium
GGCAACTGACATAAAAATTCGCTCCGAGCATATCCTAAAAATCAAAGACAAGCTTAATAAACTGCTTGCCTTTCATACCGGCCAGACAATCGCCAGAATAGAAAAAGACACCGACCGCGATCATTTTATGTCAGCGGAAGAAGCTAAGAAGTATGGGATTGTTGATAAAATTATTACGAAGTGATTTTCTCGCGTAGCGCGTAACGAGGTGATTTTGGAATGATGTTATGAATTTTTGTTGTTGACATTTATTAATTACATATAATAACTTGCTATCGGAAGTAATTAAAAGTTTTTTAAATTTTCTTTCAGAAAATTTATTATTTGGGACTATTTTTTATTTTCTTTGGCTGGTTATACAAAAAAATTATGAAAACTAACATTGAAATGCCTCAACTAAATAAAGACGAGGCGCAAAAGGAAGCTACTCAAATGCAAGAAAAAATAAACTCTAATGAGGTTAAAAATTATAATGAAGCTGAAAAGCGATTAACTAATGAAAGTTTTATAAGACACCATATAGCACACGCATTATTAGGTACGCCAGAAAATACGAAGCATGAAATATATTACGATTTATTAACAAAAATTTTAAATAGCGAGGGGGATGCACTGTCACAATATGCGTCATTTTCCAATAAATGGGGAAAAAGATTCATGGACGCATCTTTAGATGATTTTAATTCAAAAAGTGAAAACAAAAAATCCTTTTCCTTGGATAGTTTACAAGAAGCAATTAAGAGAATGGCGTATCTGTCAAAAGAAGAAAAAAAGCAAATTATTGAAATAATTAAACCAATCTGTATCCCCCCAGGAAAAGAAATGTTGCCAAATTATTACACAGAAGTCGAAACGATATTAAAAAAAGAAAATGTTAATGAAAAAGATATTAATGACGCAATTGACATAATTAGAGAAGTTGATAAATACGCACACAGTCTCTTAAAAAATCAAAAAATGGCAGATTCGGCATATCACGCCTGTATTGATTTATTTGAAGCTATAAGTTCTCTACAATGCGCAAAATCTGAAAAGCCTTACAAAAAATATATAAAAGAAGGACTTTATTATTTAAAAGAATCGACTGTTTGGACACAAAATTTAAAATAAAAATAAAAAATAGCCCCAAACAATGTTTTGCCTGCGAGCAAAATAAAAAACTTTAATTTTTGATTTGCTTTCCGCCTCGTCGCAGTCTCTCCGCAGAGGACTGCGACGGTAAACCGCGCTAAGCATGGCAGTTAGAAATAAAACGCCATTCATGGAAAATGAAATAATTTAATTTTTGATTTACCCCGCACAAAAAATGCCTCTGACGAAGCCCAGCACCAAAAGTTTTTGGTGCTGGGCGAAGTCGGATGGTTAGATAATCTGTCGCGGTCGGTGGTATAACGCCACCGACTGACAACACCTTTTGTGCGGGGTTTACTTTTAAAACTAAAAGCCACCTCATAATTGAGATAGCTTTTAGCGCGGCGGAGAGCAGAGGAGTCGAACCTCATCCGCTGGAAGCGAACCATTAGTGTATCAAGCCATGGCGCCTCCGAGGCGCTTTACTCTCCGTTCCGCCGCAAAATTATTATACCACGAGAAAAACAAAAAAACACCTCCTAAAAAGAAGATGCTTTTTGTGGTTCACTCTGAATGAGATTCCACGGCTTGATACCCTATAATAAATATAGCATAATTATTATAAATGTCAAGCTAATTTACCCGCAAACAAATTTAAAAATTTAAAAAAGCTAATTTAAGGTAAAAAATGATAAAAAATTTAAATATGCTAACTGTTAAAAAATTTCCCTATTGTAATTTTCCACAAAATAATCTACTATAAATAAAGGAGGAGGAATAAAAATACCCTCTTTTTTATTTTACTAATAAATGCGTTGCGCGCTATGAGTTATAAGTTGCGCGTTATGCGTTATGCGAAAAAATATGACAACTGACAATAACTTGGGGGAAGAACCAACAAAAGAAACAAAAGCGGAAAAAAAAGAAACAAGCGAGAAAATGGCAGCCGCGATGTCGGCGGTTGAACAGATAAAAACCAGATTCGGCGAAGGCGCCATTATGAAATTCGGCGAATCCAGAAAAGTTGATGTTGACGCCGTGCCGACCGGCTGCTTGTCAATTGACATAGCCCTGGGCATCGGAGGAGTTCCAAGAGGAAGAATAATTGAAATATTCGGCCCGGAAGCAAGCGGCAAAACCACTTTGGCCCAGCATATTGTCGCTGAAGTGCAGAAGCTGGGAGGAATCGCCGCTTTTATTGATGCCGAGCATGCCCTGGACCCTGATTACGCGAAAATAATAGGGGTTGATGTAAAAGAAATGCTTATTTCCCAGCCGGATACCGGAGAACAAGCGCTGGAAATACTGGAAACATTAGTAAGATCAAACGCCGTTGATGTTGTAGTGATTGACAGCGTAGCCGCTCTGGTTCCGCGAAAAGAAATAGAAGGCGATATGGGCGATTCGCACATGGGCCTGCAAGCCAGATTAATGAGCCAGGCTTTGCGCAAGCTCACAGGCGTTGTTTCCAAATCAAAAACAGTGGTAATTTTCATAAATCAAATCAGGCATAAAATCGGCGTATTTTTCGGCAACCCGGAAGTAACAACAGGCGGCAACGCGCTAAAATTCTACTCTTCTGTCAGGATTGAAGTAAGGCGATCGGCGCAGATAAAGCAAGGCGACAGAATTATCGGCAACAGGGTAAAGACAAAAATAGTAAAAAACAAAGTTGCGGCTCCGTTTAAAACCTGCGAATTTGATATTATGTATAACGAAGGCATTTCCATATCCGGCGACCTGCTGGATACCGGAACGGTTTACGGCGTAGTCAGCAAGTCGGGAAATTCCTACAGCTACGGCGACATTAAACTGGGCGTAGGCCGCGAGAACGCCAAAAGGTTCCTGCGCGCGGATAAAAAATTAATGAAAGAAATAAGGAAGAAAATAATGAGCGAAGTTAAGGCGAGGGAGATGGAAGAATAGGGTTATTTTTGATTTATAATTTTAGATTTTTAGTCAGGTATTTTTAAAACCGGTTTCTGGTTGGAAGCTGGTTTTTAAAATTGCTATTGACAAAAAATATATATAGTATATAATATAAGTAGTTAACTTCCAATAAACTATAATTTCATTAGAAATGAAAAACTTAAATCTTCTAAAATACAACAGGCACTGGGAAAAGGGCTTTAAGCACCCTTACGCTAAAAAAAGGGATTCTTTTGCTTTGTTGGCAAAATATATTACTAAAAAGCAGATTGTAGAGCTGATTGGCTTAAGGCGGACAGGCAAAACTATACTTTTTTTGCAAATTATTAATTATCTTTTAGTGAATAAAGTCAATCCTTTTACTGTTTGGTATTTTACTTTTGACGAAGAATCGCTTGACTTAGATGCTTTATTGCAAAATTTTGCCGCGCAAACACAAGTTGATTTTAAAAATACCAAAGTTTTTATTTTTTTAGATGAAATTCAAAAACTGAAAAATTTTCAATCAAAAATAAAAATTTATTACGATCTATATCCTAACATTAAATTTTTTATATCCGGATCAACTTCGCTTTTTGTTAAAAAGAAAACGCAGGAAAGCTTAGCGGGAAGAATTCAGAGCTTTTTTCTCCCGCCTTTAAATTTTAAAGAATATTTATATTTTAAGGACAAAAGCGAGTTATTAAAAAAGCCGGCTGCTTTAAAGCCGGAAATTGAAAAAGAATTTGAGATATTTTTGCAAAGCCAGTTTGTGGAAACCGCTGGTATTGATTCAGCGGATGAAAGAAAGGAATATTTTATTTCAATTATGAAAAAAATAATTTTTGAGGATATTCCGCAAATTTTTCCAATAGACAACCCTGATATTTTATGGCGGCTGGTTAAAATAATCGGACAAAATCCAGGCATGCTGATTAATTATCAAAATTTATCAAGAGAAATAGGCGTATCAAACAAGACTATAAGCAATTATCTTTTTTATTTAGAAGAATCTTTTATAATTAAAAAAATATATAATTTTTCCCGCAACTTATTAACCTCAGAAAAAAAATTGAAAAAATTTTATTTAGCCTCGCCTTCTTTTAGCTGGGCTGTTTCGGATTTTATTGAATCAGGCAAGTTAGCTGAAAATTTTGTCGCTTCACTTAATGATTATAAGTTTTTCTGGCGGGACGCTTACAAGCATGAGGTTGATTTTATTGATGTTAATAATAATGTGATTACTCCTATTGAAGTAAAATATAGAAATCAATTTTCAAAAAAAGATTTCAAAAATTTAATTTTATTTTCTAAAAAATTTAACGCAAAAAAAGCTGTTTTATTCAGAAAAGGACTAGAAAAAGAAAAAATTAAAATTCAGGATTTAGAAATTGAGCAAACGCCGATTTATTTTATCGGCGCAGGCAGTAATAGTGATTAAAAAAACATTTTTAAAACAATTAAAAAAACTCGGCTTTAAATTAAAGCCGAGTTTTTTAATACAAAGAAAAAAGAGCCATATTTATAGACTATGGCTCAAAGTCTGTTTGTGGTTAAACCCAAGAAAAAATTATAAAATACTCTCAGCTAGAGCACTAAATTTTTTTAACCCTTCTAAATCTAATTTTTCTAATTCGAGTTAAAATTCAACCAACTTTATTTTTTCTTTTTTTCCTTTATTCCTTTATTGATCTCTTTAAGAAATTCTTCCGGAATTAAAATCTCTAAGCAATGTGGGTTTTGTAAAACCAAAGATAAGATATTACGAGGGAAGAGATGGTTTAAGGGAAATATATCTTAAAGCGCTTAAAGCTAAAAATAAAAAAGCAGATTGGGTGTCGCCGATTCAATCAGTGATTGATACTGTTGGCGAAGATTTTTTAGAAGAATATATTGAAACAAAAAAGAAAATGAATTATCGGATTCGCTCAATTCATATTACCGAACAGCAAGTTGAAACATATAAATATCTTGATCCGCGTACATTTGAAAAAACATTGCGAAAAGTCCGCTTTACACCGAAAGGAATAAATATTCCGAACGCTATAGTGATTTGGGATAATAAAGTTGCCATAATGAGCTCGCGAAAAGAAGGATTTGGATTTATTATTGAAAGCGAAGACTATGTTCAATCAATGAAAACTTTTTATGAATTACTTTGGCATATTAGCAAGTCCTGGGGAGAAATGAATTTTAACAACAAAACAATCACCTCCGCATCATAATCAAACCGTAATTTTTTTATTTTAATCTGCTTTGGAAAATCGCAAAGAAATAAGAAAAGGCCAAATAAAAATGAAGGCGAACAAACGTTTGTTCGCCTTCATTTTTTGTTTTTATATAAATATTGAAACACCTGTCAACCCTTGACAAGCAAAATTTTTAATGATACAATAAAGTTAACATTTTTGTTAATCTTTTTACATCATTGAATATTGAATATGGAGCAGGAACAATTAACAAACCTAATAGGAAAGCTAAAGATTTCAGCAGACCAGATTTTGCGGGAAGAATCCGAGATGATTTTTTTGCGCGCGCTTGCAAACGATAAGCTGAGCGTGAAGACTGTTTTTTACGGCGGAACAGCTATGCGCCTTGCCTATGATTCGCCAAGATTTTCAGAAGATATTGACTTAATAGCGATAAAACCGCTTGATTTTTCAGAGTTTAAAAAATTCATTAAAAAAACCTCTGAAGACAATGGAAATTGGAGCATTAAGGATATTAAAAACAAAAGGCAGACTATGTTCGCGCTGATTTTAATTAAAGACGGCAAATTAAAGCACAACTTTTCAATTAAAATTGAAGTTCACAAGCCGGCTAAACAGCCGAAACTGGATCAATCTCTGTTATTGATAAAAAGTCCGATTAGCGTTTTGGAGCCCTTGCTTTTGGTTCCGAGCATAGACAAATTAAAAGAATTAAAATTAAAAGCGCTGGCAGGGCGGAAAAAAGCCAGAGATATTTTTGATTTATGGTATATTGCGCGCCTTCTCAGGCAGCCGTTTCTTTTTCCGGCAAAACTGCCGAAATATTCCAAAAGAGAATTCACTAATGAGCTGAAAGTGTTTTTGCCAAAAAATTATTATCCCGTGATAAGCGAACTTTATGAGCAAATTAGCAAAACAAATTAAAAATATCCCAAAAAGTTATTTTTCGCTGAATGACATTAAAAAAATCAGCCATCTTTCAGAAGGAGGATTAAAAGTGGCGGTTAGCCGCATGGTTAAGAGCGGAGAGCTGATTAAGCTTGCCCGAGGAATTTACGCCAACGACGAGGCCAAAGTTGATTGGGAAAAATTAGCCGTAGAATATTATATCCCGAGCTATCTTTCTTTTGAATGGGCATTGGCTAAATATAATATTTTAAGCCAGCAGCCGCGCCAGCTTGCTTTAGCAACAGCCAAAAGAAGCAAAACAGCGGAAATCGGAGAAAAAACAATAACTTACCATCATTTAAAAAAAGAATTGTTTTGGGGATATGAAAAAACAAACAACGCGTTATGCGCGGAGCCGGAAAAGGCGTTTCTGGACTTGGCTTATTTGTCTTTAAACGGATACGCCAAGTTTGATCCTGAAGAAATGAATATTAATCTGTTAAATAAAAGCAAGCTAAAAAAATATTTAAAAAAGTTTAATAATAAGAAACTGGGACGATTGATTAAGACGATTATATAGAAAAATATTCAAGCTGTGAGTTTGTTCTATTGGTTATAAAATAAATAAAATAAAATGAAGGCGCTCCGATAGACATCGGGGCGCCTTCATTTTTTTATTTTAAAAATCTCAATTTTAAAATATATAAACTTCTAACTTCTTACTTCAATCAAGCCCTTTCCACATACTCACCGGTATCAGTATTAATCCTGATAACATCGCCTTCGTTAATGAACATTGGGACGCTTACCTCCATGCCTGTTTCCAACTCAACTGTTTTATTCACATTGCCGGCTGAATTGCCCTTGACTCCCGGAGGAGCGCTTACGACTTTTAAATCTATTTTAACCGGCAGATCAACGGAAACCGGCTTATCTTGAAAATATAATATATTCACATCAGTGCCGTCTTTTAAAAATTCAATTTTTTCTCCAATTTGATCAATGGGCAAGCTAAACTGCTCATAAGATTTGTTGTCCATGAAATAAGCTTCATTTTCGTCTTTGTACATAAAATTAGCTTTCTTTTTTTCAGTATCCGCCTCTTCCGCCTTATCATTGCCCTGGAAAGTTTTTTCCAAAACAGCGCCGTTAATCAAATTCTTCAGCTTGATTTTTAAAACAGCGCCGCCGCGGGCCACCTTGCTGTGCTCGGTCTTAATTACTATGAAAGGATGGTTGTCAATCTGCAACAATTTGCCTAATTTTATTTCATTTATAGTCAACATGAGTATTAGGGATTAGGGATTAGGGATTAGTTAATTAGTTGATTAGCAATTATGTTTCAAGTATATTTTTATATAGCTTAGGTTCGCGTATTTAAAGTTAATAAAAAAAACAGGGGTTAATAATATACATATGGGATAATTTCCTAATTAACTAATCCCTAAGCAACTAATTAACTACGCTTTATCTGCTTACAAACGGCAATAAAGCCATAATACGGGAGCGCTTGATAGCTTCGGCTAATTTGCGCTGATGTTTGGAGCAAACTCCTGTTCTTCTCTTGGGAAGAATCTTGGAATAGCCATTAACAAAACGGCGCAAAGTATTAGTATCCTTGTAATCAATGTCTTCAATATTATTAACGCAAAAATGGCATTTTTTTTCTTCTTTTATTGGATTATCCATAAATGATGTGATGCTAATAACGCGAATAAATGCTAATCTGCTAATCGCTAATATAGTATATTCGTATATTAGCAATTAGCGGCATTCGTATTTATTAGCGGATTAGCGCCATGCTTAAAAAGGTATATTTTCTACTTTAATTTCTTCTTCAGCGGGATTTTCATCCGCGCTTCCTTCTGTCGGCTCGTCAATATTAATTATCGGTTCGCTTGAAACTGACGGCTGTTCTTCGGGCGTTGGCGGCTGATCCGCCTGCGCGGAAGATTGTCCGCCCTGTCCCGCCCCGCCCAGCATAATCATGTTTTCAGCTATAATTTCAGTGCGATAGCGTTTAACTCCGTCTTGCTGTCCTACCCAATTGCGGGTCTGCAAGCGGCCTTCCATATAAACTTTTGCTCCTTTGCGCAGATACTGCCCGCAGATTTCAGCTAACTTCCCCCAAACAACTATATTATGGAATTCTACTCTTTCCTGCTTCTGGCCCTGCTGGTCTTTCCAAACTAAATTTGTCGCTACAGCAAATGAAGCAACAGTTTTGCCTGTTGGCGTTGTTTTTATTTCCGGATCACGGGTTAAATTGCCAATGATCATTGCTTTGTTTAAGTTCATAGATTTTTATATTCCTACAAATCTACAAATCAACTACAAATTTACGAATATTAACTAAAATGTTTTTCTTAGAATTTGTAAGTTAAAGATTTGTTGATTTGCGGGAACGATTAAATTTTAAAATATATTTTCTACGCTCTCACATTATAATTTATAAAATTCGTCTGATTCTAAAATTTTATCCAGCTTCTTGTCCAAGTCTTCCAACTGAATCTTTTTACCTGCGTCTTTTTGCTTATTTTCTTTTTCTTCCTCTGTTTTTTTCTGCTTTTCTTCCTGCTTGGCAGCTATTATTTGTCTTGTTTTTTCCTCTTGTTCAATCTCTGAAACGGTTTTTTGTTTTTTATTTACTATCTGATGGCGCAAAATTTCATCGGTTATGCGCAATATTTGATTGATTTTATTTAATTTTTCAGCCGGCAAATTAAACTCAACCAAATAATAATAACCATGGTGAAAATGCTTAATTGGATAAGCCAAGCGTTTTTTGCCCCAATTTTCATTATGGGTAATGCTTCCTCCATCGCCGATAATTATCTTTTTTATTTTTTCTAAAATCGGCTCCAACTCATTTTCGCTGTATTTATTGGAAATAATATACAACATTTCATAATGCGGAATCTCCGATGTTTTGTTTCTGGACATAAGTTTATATTTTTAATTACATTATCTTAAACAATATTACAAATTCACAAATCCGATTTAGATGGGAGAGAAGGCGAAGAAGGCGCGAGAGGGTTTAGAGGGGAAGAAGGCCGCCGACAAGGCGTGGCAGGTAAAATAATTTTTTTGCCCTTTTAACCCTTATCCGCCCTCTTAGCCCTCTCGCCCTTCTTAAAATGTATTTGTGAATTTGTAATCATAAAAAAATCCCCGGATATTCTCATGGCTTTGCGTAAAAAGCAAATATTAGGGATTGAGAATGCCTTTGGCTCGCATGTCAACCGGAGCCGTCTCAAATATATTGAGACACGGGAAAGGTTTTAAATTGTGCTAATACTTTAGCACGGCTTAAAAAAAATTGCAAGGGCGGAGATTTTGTGTTAATTTTAGAGATATGGAACTGATATTACTTCTTCTGTATCTATTTTTTATGTTCACCATAGCCATGGCTTTTTTATCGCTCGCGCCATGGCTTCCTTCGCGCGGAAAAGACATGAAAAGAATATTTAAGCTTGCCGGATTAAAACCCGGCGAGATTTTTTATGATCTTGGATGCGGCGACGGAAAAATAGTATCTTGCGCCGCCAAGCAATACAGGGCGCAAGCAATAGGCATAGAGCTTGCCTTACCCCTGTATTTTATTTGCAAAATCAGGCAATTATTTAATTGTAAAGAAAATATAACTTTTAAATTTAAAAATTTATTTAAAGAAAATTTATCGCGCGCTGATGTGATTTATGTGTTCGGCACGAAAAGCGCGCTAAAAAACAAACTAAAACCAAAACTGGAAAATGAATTAAAAAAAGGCGCTCGCGTCATATCATATTCTTTCCCCATAGAAGGCTGGATCCCGGAAATTATTGACAAGCCGACTGAAAAGGATTTAACGATATATTTATATAAAATAAAGTAATTTGAAATTTGAAATTGGTAATTTGGATTTTCGCCGCATACTTACGGCAGAAAAAACTAATGCCCAAATTTCAAATTTCCAATTTCTAATTACAGTCTTATGCGATACTTTTTTGCCATAGGCAACAATCCAACATTATCAACGGCGGAGCTGTGTTCTGTTTTATTAAAAAATAATCGCGCCCAAAACACGAAAATTTTAAATAAAGGCATTCTTATTGTTGAAACAGACAAAGCTCTAAGCGCTTCTGAATTAATAAAAAAAATCGGCGGGACTATTAAGATTGGAATTGTGAATAATGAATTAGGAATTATGAATAATGAAGAAATAAAAGAAAAAATAATACAATCTTTAAATATCGGCGCGGTAAAAGGTAAGTTTAAATTTGGGATTTCTTATTACGGCAAAAACAAATTTAATATTAAGCCGTTGGCGATGGAGATAAAAAAATATTTGCGAGAGCAAAATATAAGCTGCCGCTGGGTTACCAGCCGCGAGCCAACCTTATCCAGCGTAGTTGTTGAACAAAACAAACTGACAAGCAAAGGCGCTGAAATTGTCTTAATAAGCTCCCCTCTCCTTACTAAGGAGAGGGGTGGGGGTGAGGTTCTAATCGGCCAAACATTAGCCGTCCAGCCCTTCAAGGAATTGTCTTTCCGCGATTACGGCAGGCCGGCGCGCGACGACCAATCAGGCATGCTGCCGCCCAAGCTGGCGCAGATTATGATAAATTTATCCAACACAGATTTAAATAATGTTATCATGGATCCGTTCTGCGGATCAGGCACGATTCTGACAGAAGCGATGCTAATGGGATATACAAATTTAATCGGCTCTGACAATTCAAAAAAAGCGATTGAAGACACGCAAAAAAATATTGAATGGATTATTAGGAATTATGAATTAGGAATTAGGAATTATGAATTATTTAACAGGAGCGCCGTTGAATTGTCTAAATTTATTAAATTAAATTCAGTGGACGCGATTATTACGGAACCGTATCTG
>JAZDKT010000050.1:0-3393 GCA_043802685.1 Candidatus Falkowiibacteriota bacterium
GTCTTGCCTAAATCGGTGTCATAATAGCAAAAGCAAGACAACACATAAGAAATGACAAAATCCTAATGACTAATGACAAATCAATTTCAAAGCCCAAATGCCGCGCCCGCCAAAGCTACGCTTTAGGCGTTGCGGGCGGGTCAAAATTTTGAACTTTGGATTTAGTCCTTTATTTGTCATTGGAAATTTGTCATTTGTCATTATATCCCCAGTCTCTTCGTTATTCTCTTCTGCCGCCAGACCTCCCAGGTAACCAACAAAGAACTGGCCACAAAAATTGAAGAATATGTTCCAAAAAACACGCCAATCATCAAAAGCAAAGCAAAATATTTTACACTCTCTCCGCCAAAAATGAAAATGGCCAAAAGAGTTAGAAATACGGTCAAAGAAGTATTGATGGAGCGGGTTATGGTTTGATTAATGCTGATATTAACCGTTGATTCAAAATTATCCCCTACTCCCTTGCGCAAATTTTCGCGGAGCCGGTCAAAAACTACAATTGTGTCATGAACCGAAAAACCTAAAATCGTCAAAAGTCCCGTTACAAACAATAAGTCAATTTCCACGCCCAGATAATGCCCCAAAATTGAAAAAATGCCGGTCGGGATAAAGATATCGTGAAACAACGCGATAATAGCGGCCAAGCCATATTTCCAGGAAGCCACTGGCCGCGAGACTTTACGAAACGCGAAGGCAATATAAATTACAATCAAAAAAAGCACTGTGCCGATGGCTAAATATGCGCGGCCTTTCAGCTCTTCGCCTACTACCGGCCCAATGGAATCAAATTTTTTCTCTTCTGTTGGGCCTAAAGAATTCAGTGATTGCAAAACCTGCTGATGAGAGTTTTCGTCCAAATCCTTCATGCGCAAAAGGAAACCTTTATCCCCGGCCGGTTGAACGGCGATATCTCCCAAATTTAAACTTGCCAAATTATCTTTCACTATTTTTACCTCCGGCCTGGACTGCAAGAATTCAATTTCTATCAGCGAACCGCCCCTAAAATCAATCCCAAAATGCAACCCCCAAAAAATAACGCTAAAAATACCGGCCCCGATCAATAGGATAGAAAATGTATAATATATTTTTCTTTTACCGACGATGTTGATCATATTTCACTATTAATTACTAATTTCTTACGAATATACGAAATTCTTTTCCCTCCCTTTTTAAAGGGAGGTTAGGAGGGATTTAAAAGATTTATTTATTGAATAAAACTTTCTTAAATCCACCCCGCCCCTTCTTTAAAAAAGAGGGAGACGAAGATTCGTATATTCGTACAAATTCGTAATCCGTAGTTATTTCTTTACTCCGAACATCCATAATCTCTTTTCCATTTTCTCGCCAACAAATAATTTCAGAAAGTTGCGCGTGACAAATATAGCTGAAAACATACTGACAACAATACCAATAGCCAATGTTAACGCAAAACCTTTAATAATGCTCGTGCCAAGCCAAAACAATACCAAACAAGTAATCAATGAAGAGACGTTGGAATCGCGAATGGAAGTCCAGGCGCGTTTAAACCCTTCGTCAACGGCGCCGCCCAGGGATTTGCCCCAACGCAATTCTTCTTTCAGACGTTCAAAAATTAAAATATTAGCGTCCACCGCCATACCCACCGATAAAATAAACCCCGCGATGCCCGCCAATGTTAAGGTAACCGGAATTAATTTAAAAATCATCAGTACGATAGCCGAATAGATTATTAACGCCAGCACTGCCATAATGCCTGGCAAGCGATACCAACCAATCATAAACAAAATAATAGCTAAAATGCCCATAACACCGGCGAATAAACTTTGCTGCAAAGATTGCTGGCCAAGAGAAGCCCCGATGCTTTGCTGACTGATAAGTTTAATCGGCACTGGTAAAGCGCCCGCGTTTAAACGCTGAACCAGCTGCTTGGCTTCATCGTATTTAAAATTACCGGTAATTTGAGCTTTGCCGCCGGAGATTGCTTCATTAACCCGCGGAGTGCTGATGGGTGAGCCGTCCAGATAAATGGCCAGTCTTTTACCCACATTGCGGCTGGTGATTTCTTCAAAAAGTTTGGCGCCTTCATCGTTAAATTCAAGTCCTACCTGCGGCTCATTGGTGTTGGGATCAAATTGCAAAGTTGAATTTTTCAGGTATTTTCCGGTGAGTTCCGTTGGGATAAAATATGGATCTTCAGAAAATGTTTTCTGCTGTTCCGGCGGCAAAGCGTTGTATTTTTCAATAATTGCCTCGGTTTCAACCTGTGAGCGCTCTTCACGAAAATCAAGCGACGGCGTTTCGCCAATCATGGAAATTGCCTGATGGATATCTTTAACGCCTGCCAGCTCAACAATTAACCGGTAATGGCTCCCCACCGTATCCACCTGCACCAATGGCTCGGCCACGCCAAATAAGTTAACACGGCGCTCAATCACGTCCCTTACGCCCTGCATTGAATCAGTGTATTTGCCTTTTTCAATATTCGCCAGATTAGCCTCGTAAACTAAGTGCGTACCTCCCTGCAAATCCAGACCCAAACGGAACGGCAATTTGAAAAATTGCGGAATATTGGGAATAGTTTTTAAAGCCGCCGATTTGTTTTTCTGCGCGTTGATCCAGTCAACCGGCCTATCCCAAACAACCGGATAAATTATAAAACCGGCAAAAATTGCCAATAAAAAAATCGCCACCACGGTCCACGCGGTCTGCGACATTTTCTGTTTGGTGAATAGCGCCGTAAAAAATCGAGAAATCATAAATTCCTTTACATCCTAACCGTAAAAACCGGCTTTGTCAATTATGTGATGCGAACTTAACCTCCTCCTCATTTTTACCTTTTAAAATTTCATCCACCATTCTTATCTCATCCAAAATCCCTTCTATTAAATCATACTTTTTACACTCCTCATAGCTTGCCCAAACAAACTCAGTTGCGTCTTCGTCCAGTTTCACCTCACCTGATTTATACGGCGCGTAAAAGCTTAACGTTATGACGGGCACGCCATCTGGCCGGATAAACGCCAAGTCCAATAAATATTTTATAAACCCCACTTCCAAATTAACCTCTTCCTTAATTTCCCGGCGCAGAGAAGTATACAAGGCATAATACCACGTCCCTTCTTTGGTTGACGGCGGCGTACTAGTGTAATCGTCCGTTTCTAGCCCACCGCCCGGCACGGTCCACTTATTCGGAAAAACTTTTTTATGCAGACTGCGCTTGGTGATTAAATATTTAATCCCGCCGCCTTCTTTTTTATAAATAATGGCGGTGGAAACGATACGATGCAATTCCTGGTTTAGCGTTGACATAATTTTTTATTTTAATTACCTTTCTTTTTGTCATTCCCGCCCCGCATCTGTCATTCCCGCGAAGGCGGGAATCCAGTACGGGATAAACTCCAGCGGGAATCCAGA
>JAZDKT010000051.1:0-25102 GCA_043802685.1 Candidatus Falkowiibacteriota bacterium
CGAAAACACGAAAACACGAAAACACGAAAACACGAAAACACGAAAACACGAAAACACGAAAACACGAAAACACGAAAACACGAAAACACGAAAACACGAAAACACGAAAACACGAAAACACGAATATTAAAAAGTGTTTTCGTGTTTTGAGGCGAAGCCGAGTGTTTTCGTGTTTTGAGGCGAAGCCGAGTGTTTTAGTGTTTTGAGGCGAAGCCGAGTGTTTTAGTGTTTTGAGGCGAAGCCGAGTGTTTTCGTGTTTTGAGGCGAAGCCGAGTGTTTTCGTGTTTTGAGGCGAAGCCGAGTGTTTTCGTGTTTTGAGGCGAAGCCGAGTGTTTTCGTGTTTTTGTTTTGACAGAAATGCGCGTATTTGGTATATTTACTATATGCAGAAGCAATTGAAGGAGCAAATGGGTTATTGGAAAAAATCCGCTCAAAAAAATCTTGATGCGGCTAAAGTTTTATTTGATAATAAGCATTATGATTCCTGCCTTTTTTTCGGGCATCTTGCTTTGGAAAAAATAATTAAAGGATTGGTTATTAAGCAAATAAATAAAGCGGCGCCGCTTATTCATGATTTAGAAAGATTGGCATTACTGGCGAAATTAGAATTAAGCGAAGAGCAAATAAAACACCTTAGAACTATTACTGATTTTAACATAGCAGGCCGTTATAGCGAGATTAAATATAATTTTTATAAAAAATGCACCAAAGAATACACTGAAAAAAATTTAAAAATTATTAAAGAATTATTTTTATGCATAGAAAAAAAATACCAAAAAAAGTAAGCGCGGAAATTAAAAGATATGTCAAAACGCTTCAAGAAGACGATTTGCCTGTTAAAAAGGTGATTCTTTTCGGATCTTTTGCCAAAGGCAGGCAGCGCGAATGGAGTGATATTGATTTATGCATTATTTCCCCTAAATTCAAAGATGCCTGGAGCGCTTTAGAATATTTATGGTCTAAAAGAAAAATTTTTGATATAAAATATACTATTGAGCCAATCGGTTTTAGTCCAAAGGATTTTCAAGACAAATACGATTCGCTTATTCAAGAAATAAAAACAACAGGCATTGAAATACCTGTTTAAAAAGTTATGGAAATAAACAAAAGGCCGATTAGCATTAATATTACGACATTTACCATAATCAAGATTATTTTGGTTTTCTTGCTGCTTTATTTTTTGTATTTAATCAAAGATATTTTAGCGATTCTTTTCGTGTCCTTGATTTTGGCCAGCGCGGTTGACCCATGGGTTGACTGGATGCATCGCAAGAAACTGCCCAGGAGCTTGTCAATATTGTTTATTTATTTAGTGATGTTAACCGTTATCGGCTCGGTTATATATTTGATAATTCCGCCCATAGCCAAGGAAATCGGCGAAATATCAGTGAATTTTCCGCAATATCTTGAAAGAATTATTTCCACTTTTTCCGCGCTGAAAGAATACTCGGCCCAGCACGGAATTTTAGATAATATAAAAGACAGCTTGGGTTCGGTAAGCTCTAATCTGCAAAAGGCCGCCGGCGGGGTATTCTCCACCATTTCCAGTATTTTCGGCGGAATTTTTTCTTTCTTTTTGATTTTGGTAATAACTTTTTACATGGTGGTTGAGGAAAGCGCTATCAAGAAATTAGTCTGGTCAATAGCGCCGGAAAAGCATCAGCCGTATATCATGCAGCTGATAAACCGCATGCAGAAAAAAATCGGCCTATGGCTCCGAGGACAGCTTATTTTAAGCTTGGTTATATTTATTTTAACTTACACAGGGCTTTCAATATTAGGCGTTGAATACGCGCTGGTGCTGGCTTTGATCGCCGGTTTAACCGAGTTTGTGCCGTATATAGGGCCTATGTTAGGCGCGATTCCCGCTGTTTTTTTGGCATTCACCCAGTCGCCGACATTGGCTTTGTTCGTGGCCGGATTATACTATATTATACAATTGGTGGAGAATAATATTTTGGTGCCGAAGATAATGCAGAAAGCGGTTGGCTTGAATCCGATTGTCAGCATTTCCGTTTTGCTGATCGGGTTCAAAGTAGCCGGAGTAGTCGGCGCCATTTTATCCATACCTGTTGCCACGGCAATCAGCGTTTTTGTCCAAGACTTGTTTGACAGCAAAGCGAAAGCGGAGTAAGTGTAAAAAATAAATTGAAAATAAAGAAAAGGGCTATGCGATCGCGCAGCCCTTTTTGAATTCATTTGTGCCCTGGGAGAGAATCGAACTCTCATGAATAAAATTCACACGAGTTTGAGTCGTGCGCGTCTACCAGTTCCGCCACCAGGGCGATTTAAAACAAAAAACCAGCTCTTTTTGCCAGTGATATTATTATAATGCAAACGCAAAAAATTGTCAAAAGCTGGTTTTTAAAGTATAATAATGTTATACATGACCGTTACGCGTTACGCGTTATGAGTTACGCGAAAAGTATGGGCAAAATAATCGCCATCGTAAACCAAAAAGGCGGAGTCGGCAAAACCACGACCGCTGTTAATCTGGGAGCTTACTTAAGCTATTTGGGTAAGCATGTTTTGCTAGTGGATATTGATCCTCAGGCCAATGCCACTTCCGGCATGGGCATTGACCATAAAAATCTGGAACACGGGGTATATGAAGCATTAATCGGCCAAAAAGAAATATACGAGGTAATAAAGCATACCTTGCAGGAAAGATTTAAAATAGCCCCTGCCACTATTTCTTTGGCAGGCGCGGGCATAGAGCTGGTAGGTATGGAAGAAAGGGAATTCAGATTATTAAGAATTCTGGAAAGCGTCAAAGATGAATATGATTATATAATTATTGACGGGCCGCCTTCTTTGGGTTTGTTGACGATAAACAGCTTGGTGGCGGCTGACGAGATATTAATTCCCATCCAGAGCGAATATTACGCTTTGGAAGGCGTTGGGCAGCTGTTGGAAACAATCGGCTTGGTGCAGAATAATCTAAAGCCGGAGTTGGGAGTAATGGGAGCCGTGATTACTATGTTTGACAAGCGCAACCGCTTATCCGCTTCCGTAATGAACGAGCTGTACCAGTATTTTCCCAACCGCGTATTCCGTTCAATCATCCCCAGGAGCGTGCGGCTGGCAGAGGCGCCGAGCTTCGGCAGGTCCATTCTGCACTATGATCCAAAATCAAAAGGCGGGCGGGCTTATGAGAAATTAGCAAGAGAGGTAATTGATTTAAATACCAAATATTAAAAACCAAAAAATAATATTCAATACACAATATCCAATATCCATTCAACGCCCAATAAATTAATAATCAATAAAATTGAATATTTGATTATTAAATATTGAATGAATGTTGGATATTGAATATTGGGCATTAAATAATTTTTAATTTTTAATATTTTTATGCAAAACAATAGTTTGGGTAGAGGACTTAGCTCCCTTATTCCTCAAAAAGCGAAAAAGATGGCGGAAACTTCCAAGGGCGAAGCGGTGGTTGACATTGCCGGCGAAGATGATAAAGGCAGGATATTAAACATCGCGCCCGGCAAGATAAAAACAAATCCGCTTCAGCCGCGCAAAAATTTTGCCGGCCAGCCCATGGATGAGCTGGCGGAGTCAATCAAGCAATACGGCATAATCCAGCCCCTGATAGCCAGCAGAAATAATGGCGGCTACGAGCTGATAGCCGGGGAGCGAAGATTAATGGCCGCTCGCGCGCTCGGGCTAAAAACAGTTCCGGTTATAATACGGGATATAAAAGAACAGGAAAAGCTGGAGGTAGCTCTGATAGAAAATATACAGCGCCAAGATTTAAATTCTGTTGAGCAAGCGCTGGCTTTTCGCAAGCTGATTGATCAGTTTAATTTAAGCCAGGAAGACATGGCTAAGCGGGTCGGCAAATCAAGGTCATCCGTATCAAATTCTCTCCGCATCCTTAATCTGCCGGAGGAAATACAGCAAGCTTTAATAGAAGGCAGAATAAGCGAAGGGCACTCAAAAGTAATAGCTGGTCTTGATTCCGAGGAAAAGCAAATGGCTTTATTTAAAAAAATCGTTCGCGGTGATTTATCAGTAGATAATTGCGCTCAAGAATCGCGCGTTATGGGAGGGACAAAAGCGGCGCGCATTAAAATCAATTACGGCGACAAAGATAAGGAATTTGCTTTTAGGGAATTTTTTGGGGCCAAGGTGGAGGTAAAGCGAAAAGGCAAGGGCGGGCAGATTATTATTAATTTTTACAGCGATGACGAGCTGGGGGAGATTGTTGAGAAGGTGAAGAGTTGATTGTCGGTTGTAGGAACAAGGCATTGCCTCGTTCTGTGAAATTTTAAAAAGTTTAAAATATTAGAGCAAACAAAAGAATATTATCAGGATTTTATTAATAATCAAAATTATGAAGAATATAAATAATAGCAAATCAAAGCGCGACGCCATGGCAATAGCCAGAAAGCATTCTCTTTTTAAAAAATATTCCCAAGAAGCAAGGGCGAGAATTTTGTTGACTTTTTTCGTATTTCTTGCTAATTTATAGCCAAGAAGTATATTAATTTCACGGCTTATGAAAAAAGTTTTATTTAACGCAACTGATCCTTTGGGCGATGAGATAAAATTGCTTAAAGAAACTTTTGAAAAGCATATTATTGTCAGGCATCCTGAAATGAAAAATCATGTTCACGACATTGAGCTGGCAATAAAACAGCCGCTTTATATCGGCAGGGGAGCTAAAAGCAAGAATTCAATAATTTATTTGAGCACTTTTCCTAATTCAAACACTCCCTATATTATTGTAGCCGTTAAAATAATAATAAAAAAAAATAAAATTATTTTAACGGCGTTTAGCGCTAAAAATTTGGGCTTAAATAAAATAAATAAAATTTTATGGCAAGAAAAAAATCAAAAAAACTTAATTATTCCTACTCTCCGGCCACGCAGGAGCTAATGGTTACCACTGTAGATCAAAAAGATCTGTGCAAAGTTGAAAATATTATGCTGGACAGCGACCATTATTTGCAATGGGATCCAAAGAAAAAAGAGTTTGTCGGATTTTTTGTTTTGTTTGTTGACGCTGATGAGAAGAATGAAAAATTCCATAGTTTTCCTCAGACAAAAGAATTAAGGTCAATCGGCTTTAACAGTTTCTTTAGACAGCTTGGAAACGTTTGCGCCGGCTAAGGTCATTGTTCTAAAATTTATCAACCCTGTTAGATATTTACCCCGTTTAGATAAATTATCTAACGGGGTGAAATTATCTAACAGTGCAAACCTAACCCTTGTCCCGCCGCTCGCGAGCGGCGGGATTGTTTTAAGGTATGGTTGAAAATACAGATGAAGATTTTTTAAAAAAAATATGGCAAAAAAAGAAAATAAATCAATTGTAATTTTTGGCAGCCAATCTGTGCGGCGAGACTGGGATGATAAAAAAGAAGAGTGGTATTTTTCAGTTATTGATGTCATTAGAATTTTAACCGGCAATGAGAGGCCTAGGAAATATTGGAATGACCTAAAGACAAAGCTAAAACAGGAAGGAAGTGAAGTGTCCGAAAAAATCGGACAGTTGAAAATGATAGCTCCTGACGGTAAAATGCGCTTAACTGATGTCGCTGATACCGAAACAGCGCTTCGTTTGATTAATCCAATATCATCGCTCGTTTGACAGCTTGACCTTTGCCGTATTTTTTGTTATTTTATAGTTAAGAATAAAGGCGATTTTTTTGTTAATAATGTTATTATGGCTAAATTTATTCAAAGCGCTAATCTTCTTGAAGTTCGCTCTGTGTTGGGCAAGAATATTAGGACAACAAAAAGATACTGGGAATTCATTGTTAAATTTAAGCATGCTGAATTAGAAAATAAATTGCCGGAAGTTTTAAAAACAATTCAAAAAGCTCAATTTGTTTATCAAGACACAGAACATAAAGAAATTTTTCTTTATTATTATAAAATTAACAAGCATTGGATTTGCGCGGTTTGCCGGCATTTAAGCCAAGACGGCTTTTTAGTAACCGCTTACCTGACGGCCAAATCCAAGCGCAGAGGAATAAAAGTATGGCCAAAGAAAAAATAAAAATTTATATTGATCCTTACGGCAACACTCTTAATATGTGGTGGGATGATCCTAAAAAATCTTATATCTCTGAAGAAGCAGAGCATTCTTTTGATGTGATTGTTAAGGACAAAAAAAACAGGGCAATCGGCTTGGAAAAAATCGGGTTTTTCCCAAAGGAAATAGACCCGATGAAATATCTTCGGGATAAAGCTCAGTTTTTATTGGAAGCTAAGGTAAGATTATTAAATAAAGGCGCGTAGATTTTTAAAACAAAAACAAAAAGAAAATTTAGGATCAGCAACATTTCAATCTGGTTTACGATAAAATAACCTTCATTTGCGCCAAAAGAAGGTTATTTTTTAATAGAATTTACATTTTTCAAATAAGGTGAATTTGGACCAAATTCACCTTATTTTTTTTGGCAGAAACAGGGCGTTATTGTATTTATCGTAGGAACGCGCCATGGCGCGTTCCTACGATATTGATTTGCCAATCCGCCCTAAAATGCTATACTATATTAGTAATATTTATATAAAAGTAATTAGAAATTAGAAATTTGAAATTAGGGAAAATATGCCGAAACACAGCTATTTATTTCCAAATTTCAAATTTCAAATTACCAATTTCAAATATGAAATTCATCCATCTCCATACTCATAGCCATTATTCCTTGCTTGACGGTCTTACTAAGATTGACGACCTTGTTAAGCGCGCCAAAGATGACGGGGCGGAAGCGCTTGCTTTGACCGACCATGGCACCATGTACGGCGTGATTGAGTTTTACCAAAAATGCAAAAAAGCCGGCATCAAGCCGATTATCGGCGTTGAAGTTTATCTGGCTCCGGAATCAAGATTTGACAAAAATACTAAATCAGACGAAAAAAATTATCATTTGTTATTGCTTGCGAAAAATAATCAGGGTTATAAAAATTTAATCAAACTTACCGCCATAGCGCATTTGGAAGGATTTTATTACAAGCCGCGCGTTGATTGGGAAGCTTTGAAAAAACACAGTCAAGGGCTGATTGCCTGCTCGGCTTGCATAGCAGGGGAAATCCCCAGATTGATAGAGGCGGGCAAAATTGACAAAGCGAAAAAAAGAATCAGAGAGTATCAGGAATTATTCGGCAGAGAAGATTTTTATCTTGAATTGCAGAGCCATCCGAATCTGGAGCATCAAGACGAGGTTAACAAAAAGCTGATTGAATTCAGCCGTGAACTCAGCGCGCCATTGGTTGCTTCAAACGATATGCATTATATCAACAAGGATGATGATGAAGCGCAAGATGTGCTTTTGTGCCTGCAGACGAAAAAGAAAAAAGAAGACAGGGATCGCTTAAGCATGCTTGGCGATGATTATTCTTACCGCGATTCGCGTGATATGGCTGAGGCGTTCAAGGATGTTCCGGAAGCCATTGAGAATACCGTGAAAATAGCGGAAAAATGCAATCTGGAAATAGAATTGGGGCAGACACACTTGCCTTATTTTGAAGTGCCTGACGGCTTTAACAGGGACAGCTATTTAAGAAAATTGTGCGAAGACGGCCTTGTTAAGCGGTATGGCAAGACCTATCGGGAAGTTGACAAAGAAATAAAAGACAGAATGGATTATGAGCTGTCCGTGGTAAAAAAAATGGGCTGGCCGTCTTATTTTTTAATTGTCGCTGATTTTGTCAATTGGGCAAAAGACAATGGAATTGTTGTCGGACCCGGGCGCGGTTCAGCGGCAGGATCCATTATCTGTTATCTGACGGGAATAACCAATTTAGACCCGTTAACTTATGACTTGCTTTTTGAGCGCTTTTTAAATCCTGACCGCGTTTCCATGCCTGATATTGATTTGGATTTTGCCGACACAAGGCGGGACGAGGTGATACGTTATGTTGAAAATAAATACGGCAAAGACAATGTGGCGCAGATAATCACTTTCGGTACCATGGCCGCCCGCGCCGCTATCCGGGATGTCGGCAGGGTGCTGAATTATCCTTATGACTATTGCGATAAATTAGCCAAGATGATACCGATGTTTTCCAAGATAGATGAGGCGCTGAGAACAACCAGCGAATTGAAAGAAATTTACCGAACGGAAGACGCGGCCAAGAAAATAATTGATTACGCCAAGCGGCTTGAAGGCGTGGCCAGGCATGCTTCAACCCATGCCTGCGGCGTGATCATTACCAAGGAGCCGCTGGTTGAATATGTTCCTTTGCAATACGCTTCGTCTTCCGACAGGACAATCGTGTCCCAATACAGCCTGCATCCGATAGAAGATTTAGGGCTTTTGAAAATGGATTTCTTGGGGCTGAAAAACCTGACAATCATTGAAAGGGCGATTCAAATTATTAAAAATACCAGAGGAATAGAAATTGACATTGATAAAATTCCGCTTGATTGCAAAGAAGCTTATAAATTGTTTCAAAACGGCGAAACCACAGGCGTATTTCAATTTGAATCAAGCGGTTTAAAGCGCTATCTGCGGGAATTAAAACCGACTGAGTTTGAGGATATAATCGCAATGGTAGCTCTGTATAGGCCAGGACCGATGGAATGGATCCCTGATTATATTGCCGGCAAGCATGGCAAGAAAAAAGTTAGCTATCTTCATCCTAAATTAGAGCCGATTTTGAACAAAACTTACGGCGTGGCGATTTATCAGGAGCAGGTTATGGAAATGGCGCGTGATTTGGCCGGTTTTACCATGGCCGAGGCCGATGTATTGCGCAAAGCGGTGGGCAAGAAAATTCCAAAGCTTTTAATTGAGCAGAAAGAAAAATTCATTGACGGCTGCGTCAAAAACATAATCTCCAGCCAATTAGCCGAGAAAATATTTTCTTTTATTGAGCCGTTTGCAGGCTATGGGTTTAACAGAAGCCATGCGGCCTGCTATGCCATGATCGGCTATCAGACGGCGTATCTCAAGGCCAATTGGCCGACGGAATTTATGGCGGCGCTTTTAACCAGCGACCAGCAGAATACCGACCGCGTCGCGATTGAAATAGAAGAATGCCGCAACATGAATATTGAAGTTCTGCCGCCTGACATTAACCAATCTTTTGATTCTTTCACGGTTGTCTTAAGCGGCGCGGAGGAAAACAAAACCGCAGGCGAAAAAGAGCAGCCAAAGACTATCCGCTTCGGGCTGAGAGCCATAAAAAATGTCGGAGGCCATATTTCGGAAGCCATTATAGCGGAAAGGAAAAAACATGGCCAGTACAAAGATATTACTGATTTTTTGGAGCGGGTTAATGACAGGGATTTGAATAAAAAGTCTTTGGAAAGCTTGATAAAGAGCGGCGGGCTTAGCCAGTTCGGCGAGTGCGGCCAACTTTTGGGAAATATTGAAAGCTTGCTTAAGTTCAACAAAGAGATAGCAAGATCCAAAGATAATGGGCAATCCAGCTTGTTCGCCGGCACCCCGGAGCTTAATGTCAACAATGAAGTCAAGCTGGAAAAATGCGAGCCGGCAAAACAGCGGGAAAAGCTGGCGTGGGAAAAAGAATTGCTCGGTTTGTACATTACCGAGCATCCCTTTTCCGATTATAAGAAATTTTTAGACGGCAAAGCATTGCCCTTAGCGGCTTTAAAAGACTACCTGAAAGACAGCCAAGTAAGCATAGCCGGAATCATTACAACAATAAAAAAAATAAACACGCGATCAAATGAGCCGATGCTTTTTGTTAAAATTGAAGATCTGACAGGCAACATTGAGATTCTCGTGTTCCCAAGAATGCTGAAAGACACTGTCAATATATGGCAGGACGGCAAAGCGGTTGTTTGCCGGGGGAAGCTGTCTGATAAAGATCGGGAAATAAAACTGTTATGCAACTCGGCGTCTGAATTAACATTGGATAATGTTGAGCAGGTTTCAAGCAAACTGCCAAAAATTAATTCCTCAGAGACAAATAGCGGCAATGGAGCGGTTAGCAATTTTGCCGGATCGGCTGTCCGCGGCGAAGAGAATAAAAAATATTTGGAATTTGACGGAACAAATTTGCATATTATTTTAAATAATAATTATCCGCCGGCTGTTTTGGAAAATTTAAAAAATCTGCTTTTGAACAATCAAGGCGATAAAAAAGTTTATTTCAAAATTAAGTCGGGAAGCATTGAAACCGATTTTAAGGTTGAGTATAGCGACGCATTGGCGGAAAGGGTCAGTAGTTTGTTGAAGTAACAGCCGCGCATTTTAAATTGCGGAATGTAAGATTTTAAAAATTTGCTGATATTGTTATTTTTTGTTATAATAAATTTATTAGAGTTTCTAAATTACGCAGTAAATAACAACAACTCCCGCAAATCAACAAATCTTTTCACAAATCTACAAATGCTGATTTAAAAGTTTTAATTAATATTTGTAAATTTGTAGCTGATTTGTAGATTTGTGGGAAATAATAAAAAAAATATGCCAAGGAGGATTAATTCAATCAATAAAAATGCGGCTGCTACCGGTAAAAAAAATAACAAAGCCGCGAAACCGGCTGTTAAAATAAAAGTGGCTGTTAAAAAAGTTAAAGCTGCGACTAAAATCAAGCCAAATCCAAAGCCAAAACCCAAGGCAAAGCTTAAGGCCGCGGCGCCGGTAAGCAAAAAAACAACACCCATAAAAGTTAAAACAGTTAAGAAAGAAGTTTTGGCTGAAAAAAAAATTATTCAATCAAAACGCGCGGAGCCGGAAAACAAAGATCCTAAAAGCATTGTTTTAAACGCTGTTATGCAAGACGAGAAAGTAGAAAATAAAAAATTGGAAAATGTTGAAAAAAATATTAAAGCAGACATGCAGAAAGATGTTAGCGTTGGCATCGGTGAAGATTTTAAAAAAGAAATTATTGAAAATGAAATTATTAAAAATAAAGTTGTTGAAAATGAAATTAATCAGGATGTTGAAAAAAATATTAACGCTGATGCCGAGAAAGATATTGAAAATAATAACAAAACAGAGCAGAAAGAAGATAGGCCGCTAAGCTTGTACAGAAAAATCGCTTTAAGCTTTATTATTTTAACTGTTTCCCTGTTGGCTGTTATTCTTTATTTTTCTTTTGTAAAAGTGTCAATTTTTTTAATACCAAACCAAGAGCGCTTGAGCGGCAATTTAGTTATTGATGTTTTTGATAAGGATAAAAAGGCCGTAAAAGCGGAAGGCGGCGCGGAAATTTTGGGAGAGGTTGAGCAAGTTGAAATAGAAGAGACAAAAACTTATTATGCCGGCGGAATTGATGTGATCGGCGAAGAGGTAACCGGGAAAGTTACCATTATAAATAATTACAATAAAAATCAGCCATTGGTAGCCACCACGCGGCTGCTTAGCGGCAACAAGCTGTTCAGGATAAAAAATACAGTTAATGTTCCGGCCGGAGGGAGTGTTGAGGTTGAAGTTTATGCTGATGAGCCAAGTTCCGGCATGGCGATCGGCCCGGCCCATTTTATCATCCCGGGGCTTTGGGCGGGCCTGCAGGACAAGATTTACGGAGAAAGCAAAGAACCGATGAAATATTCAAAAAAGATTAAAAAACATATCCTGCAGTCTGATATTGACGATAGCGTTAAAGATTTAGAAGTAAGCTTGCTGGCCAAGGCAGAGCGCGAAATAGGAGAAAATTATCAAAATTATGACCAGGTTATTTATGAAATTGACAATAATTCAATCAGCCGGGAAATAGACGGCAAGATTGGGGAGGAAAAGGATGAGTTTTCCGTTTCAATGAAAACAAATGTGGTTGTGGTTGCGTTTAATGAGGATAAAATTTTTGAAAAAGCCAAGCAAAATCTTTTTTCATCGCTTCCGGACGACAAGGATTTGCTGGAAATTAATAAGACAGATATCAGCTATGATTTAAATAATTATAATGCCGGCCTGGGAACAGCGTCTTTAAGCATTGGTTTTTCAGGGCAGATAATAGTTAAAGACGGCAACAGCATTGTAAGCAGGGAAAATATTTTAGGGTTGAATCAGCGGCAGTTGAATGATTATTTGAATAATTTGCCCGGAATCACGGTAAGCGCGATAGAATTTTACCCCGCTTTCATTAAAAAGGTTCCTAATCTAATTGACAGGATTGAGGTAATAATAGAGAAATAAGAAGTAAGAAGTAAGAAGTAAGAAGTAAGAAGTAAGAAGTAAGAAGCATTAATTACGCTTATGTCTAATGATAACATTAATAATATAGAAGTTACGCGCCATTCTTTGTCGCATATTTTGGCTTTGGCGGTTTTAGAGCTATGGCCGGATGTCAAATTCGCCATCGGTCCGGCGATTGAAAACGGTTTTTATTATGATTTTGATTTTGGCGAAGAAAAAATAGGTGAAGATGATTTGATTAAGATAGAGAAAAAAATGAATCATTTGATAAAGCAGAATTTAAAATTTGCCAAATCGGAATTAAGCTGTGAAGAGGCGATAAAAAAAGAAAAAAAAGCTGGACAGGTTTACAAAGTTGAATTAATTCAAGATCTTAAAAAACAGGGCGAGAAGAAAGTTAGTTATTATAAATTGGGGAAATTTGAAGATTTATGCCGAGGGCCGCATATTGAGTCAATCGGCAAAATAGCCAAAGGCAGTTTTAAATTAACCAAAATAGCCGGCGCTTATTGGAGGGGCGATGAAAAAAATAAAATGCTGACGCGCGTTTACGGCGTTGCTTTTGATTCTAAAAAAGAATTGGATGAATATTTAAAAATGATCACGGAAGCGGAGAAGCGGGATCATAGAAAATTGGGCAAAGAATTGGGTTTGTTTTCTTTCCATCAAGAATCGCCCGGTTTTGTTTTTTGGCATGAAAAAGGAATGGCTGTCTGGAATGAGCTGGAAAGTTTCGGCAAGAGTTTGCGCAAGAAATACGGCTATGTTGAAATAAAAACTCCGCAGATGGCCAAGAACACTATTTGGATCACTTCCGGGCACTGGGATCATTACAAAGATGATATGTTTGTTTTTGATGTTGACAAAGAAGTTTACTGCCTGAAGCCGATGGATTGCCCGTTTAATATTAAGATATACCAGACTAAGTCGCGGTCATACAAGGATTTGCCGATACGCTACACGGAGATAGGCCGCGTGTTCAGAAATGAGAAATCAGGCGAGCTTAGCGGTCTGTTCAGAGTAAGGGAGATTTCCCAAGATGATTCGCATATTTTTTTGCGCGAAGATCAAATAGAAGAAGAGATAGGCAATTTGCTTAACGCGGTAAGAGAATATTATAAGGCGTTAAATGTAGAGCCGAATTTTTTCTTCGCGGATCGGCCGGATGATTTTATGGGGGAAATCCAAACATGGGGAAAGGCGGAAACTGCTTTAAAGAAAGCATTAAAATCACAGAATATTGACTATGGGTTAAAAGAAAAAGACGGGGCTTTTTACGGGCCTAAAATTGATGTTAACATCAAGGATGTTTTTAACAGGTCTTGGCAGGTTGCCACCATCCAGCTTGATTTTCAGCTTCCCGGGCGCTTTGGCTGCGAGTATGTTGATGAAACAGGTAAAAAGAAAACCCCTGTTTTAATCCACGCGGCGATATTCGGCTCTTTTGAAAGAATGATTGGAATATTAATAGAGCATTTCGGCGGAGCTTTTCCGGTTTGGCTGTCCCCGGTGCAAGTGAAAATAATTTCAGTCGGGGAAGGGCATATTGAATATTGCAACAAGCTGGCGCGCGAGCTAAAAGAGCATAATATTAGAGTTGAAGTTGACGATGCTGACGAAACAGTAGGCAATAAAATAAGAAAATCAGCCCAAGAAAAAGTGCCGTACATGCTGGTTATAGGCGATAAAGAAATAGCATCAAACAAGCTGGCCGTACGCGACAGGGGAGTTGACAATCTCAGGCAGATCGGCAAAGATGAATTGATTGAAGAGATTAAAGAAAAAATAGGGCGTAGGGAATAGGGCGTAGGGCGTAGGGGATAGGGAATAGGATTTTATGATTTTTAGAAAATAAAAATAATTCAAAAAATAAAAGGCGCAGAGCTTAACACAACGCGCCTTTTTTATTTGTGAGAATTTGTTTTTAATCTGTGTAAATTCGTGTCATTACACATCCAAATTTTCCACTTTCCCGGCGTGAGTTTGGATAAAATGCTTGCGGGGAGCCACATCGCCGCCCATTAATATTTCAAAAATTTCATCCGCTTTGGCATCGTCTTCAATCATAACCTGTTTGACAATTCTTTTTTGGGGATCCATAGTTGTTTCCCAAAGCTGTTCAGGGTTCATTTCACCAAGACCTTTATATCTTTGAATATTAATTTTAGCCGGAGTTTTGGTTTTTTTAGCTTCCGCTTCTTCTGGTTTCTCTTCTTCTTCGCCCTCAAAATCTTCGGCATCGGATTGTTCACTGGCTTCGGAAACCATTCCGCCCATCTCTTTTATTATTTTTTCTTTTTCTTCGTCAGAATAGGCGTATTTGGCGGTAGTTCCTTTCTTTATTTGGTAAAGAGGCGGCTGGGCTATATACAGGTTGCCGTTAGTGATCAGGGGATTGAAATGGCGGAAGAATAAAGTAAGCAGAAGCGTCCTGATATGCGCGCCGTCAACATCGGCATCAGTCATAATGATAATGCGGTGGTAGCGCAGTTTTTCCAAGCTAAATTGCTCGTCAATATTAGTGCCCATGGCTATGACCAAGTTTTTTATTTCATTGTTGGCCAGCATTTTATCAAGCCGCGCCCGTTCAACATTCAAAATTTTGCCGCGCAAAGGCAGGATCGCCTGGAATTTTCTGTCGCGTCCTTGCTTGGCTGAGCCGCCGGCAGAATCTCCCTCTACAATGTACAGCTCGCATTCTTCCGGCTTGCGGCTGGAGCAGTCGGATAATTTTCCCGGCAGAGTAAGGCCGTCTAGCGCCCCTTTTCGGAGTATGGTGGCGCGGGCGGTGCGCGCCGCTATTCTGGCTTGCGCTGATAAAATACATTTGCCAATCATGGCTTCCGCTTCTCTGGGGTGTTCTTCCAAAAATATTCCAAACGCTTCGCCAAACACTTGTTCAACATAAGTTTTCATTTCCGGATTGCCCAATTTACCTTTGGTTTGGCCCTCAAATTGCGGGTCAAGTAATTTAACGCTAATAATAGCTGTTAAGCCCTCGCGGACATCATCTCCGGTCAGGTTTTCTTCTTTTTCTTTTAGTATGTTTTTTGCTCTCGCGTAGCTGTTTAAAGTTCTTGTCAGTGAATTGCGGAAGCCGGCCATATGCGATCCGCCCTCATTATTAATTATGTTGTTCGCAAATGGCAGAACGGTTTCGTTAAAGCCGTCATTGTATTGCAGAGCTATTTCTACTTTTGAATCATTTATTTCTTTTTCCACGTAAAATATAGTTTCATTTTTTACAGTTCGGTTATGGTTAAGAGATTTAATGTACGCTTTAATGCCGACTTCAAAATAAAACCGGTAATCTTTTTGCCTATGGCCTTTTCTGCAGTCAGACGCTTTTAGAGTGACGCCTTTTGTCAAATACGCCTGTTGGCGCAGGCGGTCCAGTATTTTACCCCAGCTAAATTCCAGCTCGCTGAAGATTTGCGGATCCGGATTGAAAGTGATTACAGTGCCTCTTTTTTTGGTATTGCCGGTTACTTTTATTTTTTTAACCGGAATTCCTCTTTTATATTCCTGCATCCAGATTTTTCCATCGCGATGCACCTCGGCTTTTAAATATTCAGATAAAGCATTAACAACGCTAACGCCGACTCCATGAAGGCCGCCTGAAACTTTATATCCGCCGCCTCCAAACTTGCCTCCGGCGTGCAGTTTTGTTAAAACGGTTTCCAAGGCGGAAAGCCCGGTGGCTTTATGCTTGTCCACAGGTATGCCCCTGCCATTATCCGTTACTTCCACCATGCCGTTACTTAGCAGTTTAACAGATACTTCAGTAGCATAGCCGGCCATTGCTTCATCAATGCCGTTGTCAACAACTTCCTTAATCAAGTGGTGCAAACCTTCTTTTCCAGTTGATCCGATATACATACCGGGCCGCTTGCGAACAGGATCAAGGCCTTCAAGCACCGTGATTGCCCCTGCGTCATAACTATCTTTTTTACCTGGTACGGGTTTTTTAATAATTTTTTTTATTGGGTTTTTCGGCATAAATATTTTAGAAATTTGAAATTAGAAATTGGAAATTTGGCATTTGAATAAAAAATTTAATTTTTTTAACAAATTTCAAATTTCAAGTTTCTAATCTCCTTTAATATTAGCTAATTTAACATAAAAACACCCCCATAATTCAGGGCTTGTTTTTATACTGTCATTGTAGCAAATAAACAGCGGATTAGCAAGGAAATGAGTCGGGAAAATTTTATAAAAAAAACAAAAAACCAAGCTTAAAAGCTTGGTTTTTTTTGTTGATATTGAAAATAAGATTGCTAAACAGGGATTTCAATGCCGGTTGTTTTTATTTCATCAATAAGCGCGCTGCTTTCTCTAAAGTCTTTCATGCCAAAACCAATTGGCTCAATCGTGTATTGCATGTCAAAAGTAAGCTTTGACCATAAATAGTCTGTTGCTTTCCAGCTATCAGAAAATTTTGGGGAAACAATACATAAATCAACATCACTCCATTTATGCTGCTCGCCTTTTGCATACGAACCATAAAGAATTACTTTATTAATAGGCAGTTTATCGGTTTTTAGAGCATTAATGTAGTTAGTTATCTTTTCTTCTAATTTTTTTGGTATTGTTTTTTTAACCATAATATTAAATCTTTAGATATTTTTAAGTATTTTTCTGCATAAAGCTTATTTACAATTTTATAAAAGTTATGCTTAGCATCATCGTATCGCCCAGAAACATTAAATCTAGTAATAATTCTGAGATTTTTTCTTTGTTCATCAGTGATTTTTAATTCGGCTAATTCAGCAAGTTTTTCCAAGTGATGAATGTACGGAGCCAGATTTTTAGTTTTTTGTACGACCAACCCCTTAAGCATTTTTTCAATAGTTAAATGGCAAAAGAAAAGACAGGAGTCATAATGCTTTAACTCAAATAACCCTAAAGCTGTTTTCCAATTTCTGCCGGCTGAAATTTTCCAGTATTCAATTTGCTGTTTAATTTTATTCATACTTTAAGTATACCAAACAGCGAATTTCTGTCAATTTAAAATTATAAACAATACCCTTTTTATTTTCCCAAAATTATGTTAAAATAATAACATGCAAGACAATAATATTACATTCAATAAAAAAGATGAAATCAAAAAAGAATTAGAGATTAAGAAACAAGTTGAAGAATATAAAGACACGGAGGGCCTGTCAACTAAAAAACTTAATCTCGGACTTTGGTATGTGGAGCACAAGCGTGATTTCCGGCTGATTTTCATGGGTTTGTTAATCGCGTTTAGCGCGATAACTTGGGCTTATTCAATTTATGGCCTTGCTTATTATATTGTGCGCGGCATGGAAGAAGACGAGATTTTGATAAAAACATTGGTGCAGGCCAATGTGATAGGCCATGATTACATAGAACAAATTTCCGCGCAGGATTTAAGGTATTATCAAGTTAATATTTTTAATTCAAGCCAAGGAAAGTATGACTTAGCGGCCCGCGTTGACAATCCTAATCAGCGATGGTGGGCGGAAATTGATTATTATTTCTCGGAAGGAAGCAGCCAAACAGAAAGCGCGAAGACTTTTATTCTTCCCGATGAAAGCAAGTATTTGATGGCTTTGGCGCAGGATTTTAAAGCAAGGCCGGTTAATGTCCGGCTGGTGGTAAAGAATGTAAGCTGGAGGCGCGTTAACAGGCATGAAATTGCCGATTGGCAGGATTATAAAGATAATTATTTAAATATTATTGTTGAAAATATAAAATTTACGCCTGCTGATAAAAGTAATTTTTCAGAAAAGATTAATCTAAATCAAGTGGACTTTAATGTTATAAATAAAACAGCTTATAATTATTGGCAAGTTGATTTCCCCATTTTGCTTTATAGCGGCGATAATTTGCTCGGAATCAATAGATATACTTTGAGCGAGTTAATGTCCGGAGAGAATCGGATCGTTGAAGTTCGCTGGCCCGGAAATTTGGGGCGCATAAACAAGGTAGACATCGCGCCGGAATTAAATATTTTAGAAAAAGATATTTATATTAAGTTTGAAGGAGGAATCGGGGAGGAGAAATAATTATAATTCAAATCTACAAATTATATTCAAATTCTTCAAATAATTGCAAATCGAATTAAAATTTTATTCGCATAATTCGTATTTGGGGCATTTGAATATAATTTGTAGATTTGAATTATATTTACAATGTTTAACAAAATAACGCTTTATCTTAAAAATTTTGACTGGATTTTGTTTGTTTCTATATTGTTTCTTGTCTGTTTCGGCTTAATTGAGATTTACAGCATCGCGTTGGGGCAAAACGAAATTGATTTGCTTAATTTTAAAAAGCAGATTTTTTTTATTGGCGCCGGCGTAGCGGTGCTGTTAATTTTCGCTTTTTGGGACTATTATACTTTAAGAAGCTATGGCGTTTATTTTTATTTATTCGGAGCATTATTGTTATTATTCGTTTTATTTTTCGGAGAAACGATAAGAGGCACCAAGGGATGGTTTTCCGTGCTGGGCTTTGGGCTTCAGCCGGTAGAATTTATAAAATTTATTTTAATTTTATTTTTAGCCCGTTATTTTTCTTCCGCGTCTTTAAACATCAATCCGTTAAAGCATTTAGTCATAACCGGCGCCGGAACTTTTATTTTTATCGCCTTGGTTTTATTGCAGCCGGATTTCGGTTCTGCTCTGATTTTATTTTTTGTTTGGTTTGTTATGGTGGCATTGGCTGGGTTTAAGAAAAAATATTTTATTGTTATTATTTTAATCCTGTCAATTTTAATGGCGGGCGGGTGGTCATTTCTTTTTAAGGATTACCAGAAACAGCGCATAGTAACTTTCATCAATCCTTCTCAAAGCCCTCTTAAGCAAGGGTACAATGTCGCTCAGGCCATTATAGCGGTTGGCTCCGGAGGACTGGCAGGCAGGGGATTGGGGTTTGGTTCGCAGTCTCAGCTTAAATTCTTGCCTGAAGCCCAAACTGACTTTATTTTCGCGGTTGTGGCGGAAGAGCTCGGCTTTCTGGGAGCGTTTTTGGTGTTGATGTTTTTTGCCGTATTTTTTTATAGATGCTTAACGGCGCTAAAAAATGTTAATAATGATTTTGGAGTTTTTTTCATATTAGGAAGCATGAGCTTGATTTTTATTGAAATGTTTATTAATATAGGTATGAACATAGGACTGCTTCCCATTATAGGCATATCCTTGCCGTTTTTAAGCTATGGCGGCAGCGCCATGCTTTCCAAGTTAATGATAGTCGGAGTGGTTGAAAGCATTATTATAAGGTCAAAGATTAATTATTAATATTTGCGAAATTTGAAATTTGAAATTTGAAATTTGTTTTAATTTTAAGAATTACGCGTTTTAACATTTGCTTTATAGGCAATCAGTTAATTAGCATAATCCGAGAATAAAATTAATCAAATAATACCGAATTTCCAATTTCCAATTTCCAATTTCATAGTTATGAACGAAATAAAATTATCAGCTGAGAGCCGCGACAAGAAAAACGGTTCGGCAAAACAAGTATTGTCAACAGGATATATTCCGGCGGTTATTTACGGTTCCGGAGCAAAGAACATTAATTTAAAAATCAAAACAATTGACTTTGAGCATGTTTTCGCGGCCGCCGGAGAATCTAATTTGATTGATTTGATTATTAACGGCAAGCAAGCCGTGAAAGTGATAGTAAAAGAATTTCAAAAAGATGCCGTAAAGGGCGGCGCTATCCATGTTGACTTTTATCAAGTTGATATGAAAAAGAAAATTACCACCAATATTCCGCTTGATTTTGTTGGAAAATCAAAGGCCGTAAAAGAATTAGGAGGAATTTTGATAAAAAATATGGACGAGGTTGAAGTTGAATGTTTGCCCGGAGATTTAATCAATAAGATTGAAGTTGATTTGTCAAAATTAAACGATTTGAGCGATATAATCAGAGTTTCCGACTTGGTTTTGCCTGAGGGAGTGGCTATAATCAACGAACAAAGCGATGTCGTGGCAAGCGTTGTTGAATTGCGCGCAGTAGTAGAAGAAAAACCGCAGGAAGAAAAAGCAGTTGATGAAAAAGCGGAAGCCGCGGAGGAAGCTAAAGAAGGCGAGAAAAAGGATGAGAACGAAAAAGGAGAAGTGAAAAAAGAGAAGAAATAATATTTCAATTTTTTAGGAATTACGCGCTTGGCAATATTTTATTATCAGCACCGAGTGCTGCGGCAGCACTCGGTGCTGATAATAAAATAACAGTTTCGCTTTTTTACACTCAAACGCGTAATTCCTAAAACTAATAAATTTTAGCATCCAAGGAGAATGTACGAAACTGATCCACATCAAAACAATCAAAAAAAGCGGTTTTGGATTATAACCGGCTGTATTTTTGTTGTTTTATTTTTGTTATTGGGGCTTGTCGCTTATTATCTCGCGGCTGATTTTTACCCGGCGATTTTCGGGGAAGTAAAAAAGCCCAAAGTTTTTGAGCTGGCGAAAAAAAGCATAAGCGCTGATTTATGCGAGGGATGCGTAAGGCGAGCTATTGACGGAGTTTATGTTGAAGAAGCGCTCGCCAATTTGTATCCGGCCGCGGTTATTATAGAAAACAATATTGATTCACGGCCTTCCTCGGCGCTTGCCAAAGCCAATTTAGTTTTTGAAGCGGAAGCCGAAGGAGGAATTACCAGATTTTTGGCTATTTACGCTGACGGCGGCAGTATAGAAGAAATAGGTCCAGTAAGGAGCGCGAGGCCTTATTTTGTTGATTGGGCGCGCGAATTGTCAGCCATTTTTATCCATTGCGGAGGCAGTCCGGCAAGCTTGGTAAAAATAGCGCAAGATAATATTTTTGATCTTAATGAATTTTACAACGAGGATTATTTTTGGAGAGACGGAGTAAGAATAGCGCCACATAATATTTATACTTCAACTGAAAATATAAATAAATATTTAGCGAAGAAAGACGCAGGGGAAGGCATGTTTTTGAGCTGGCATTTCAAGGATGACGCGCCGGAAGATGAAAGAACCGATAGCGCTAAAATAAAAATTGGCTACAAAACCAATTATGAAGTGGAGTGGATTTATAATAAAAAAACAAATGACTATGTTCGCTATTTGGCCGGCCAAAGACACAAAGATTCCAACGGAGATGAAATCAGGGCGAAGAATATTATTGTTCAGTATATAAAAGCAGAGGTTATTGACGAGGAAGGCAGATTGAAAATGGAGCATATCGGATCCGGAAAAGCGCTAATATGCCTGGATGGAAAATGCGGCGCGGGCGAGTGGCGCAAAGATAAAAGCTCGGCCAGAACCCGTTTTTATAATGAAGGCGGAGAGGAATTTGAATTTAACTCCGGCGTAACTTGGGTAGAGGTTGTGAGGCCTGAAATTGAAGTGAATTATTGAAGTAAGAAGTAAGAAGTAAGAAGTAAGAAGTAAGAAGTAAGAAGTAAGAAGTAAGAAGTAAGAAGTTAGAATTTTTATAACAACTAACCTATTATGACCCTTGAGGTCTTTTTTTATTTGGATTTTTTTTGTTGATTTTTTAAAAATCTGCTATAATAAAATCAAGATGATAAAATTTCGCGCCAAATTTTAATTATGCCGCTTTTTATGAAATTTAAAGAATCGGAAAATTTAGAATTGAAAAAATCAACTTCTGAATTAAAGGAAGCGATTATTGCCATTGTTTCTATTCTTAATAAGTGGCAAAAAGGAGAGCTTTATTTTGGCATAAAAAATAATGGCGAGATTGTCGGGCAGGGTGTTAGCGAGAAAACTATCAGAGATATTTCCAAATCAATCTCTTCCAATATTGAACCTAAAATTTATCCAAAAATAAATAAAATTGCCGCAAATGGAAAAGATTGCGTAAAAATTGAATTTCAAGGGAATGAAATTCCTTATTATGGTTTTGGCAGAGCTTATATTAGAGTTGGAGATGAAAATAGGCAGTTGAGCGCCAAAGAAATTGAGAATATTATTTTGAGAAAAAAGAAAAACGAATTAAGATGGGATAGCGAGGCATGCGAAGATGCCGCTATTTTTGATATGAGCTCTTCTAAACTAAAATTATTTTTAAAAAAATCTAATTTAAAATATGACAGCGTTGAGAGCTCGCTTAAAAAATTAGGGTTATTATCAAATAGCCGTTTATTAAATGCGGCAGTTATATTATTTGGAAAAAGACCGGAGAAATTTTTCCCTAACGCCAAGTTAAGATGCGCTGTTTTCGGAACTGATAACACTTCTTTCATTATTGACAGGCAGGAGTTTACAGGAGATTTATTTTATTTGATTGAAAAGGCCGAGGAATATATTTTTAAAAATATTCATATTGGCATGAAAATAGAAGGGCTTTATAGAATAGATGTGCCGGAAATTGATAAGGAGGCGTTTAGGGAAGCAATTATCAATGCGTTTTGCCATCGCGATTATTATCAATATGATTCCGTGAATATTGCTGTTTTCAAAGATCGGCTGGAAATAAGAAGCCCCGGTTTATTATATGGAAGCTTAACAATAGATAGAATTAAAAAAGAAAGTGTTTCCGAGAGGAGAAATGAATTAATCGCGGAAATGTTTCATAAGGTTCATTTTGTAGAAAAATGGGGCAAGGGCATTAGTTTGATTTTGTCCAAGGAGCCAACAGCGAATTTCAAAGAAATCGGCAGGCAGTTTATTGCGGTTTTTAAAAGAAAGGGTGTTAAATCAGAAAAGTTAGGTGAAAAGGTCACCGAAAAGGTCACCGAAAAGGTCACCGAAAACCAAAAGACAATTTTAGATAATATTTATAAAAATGGATTAATTACAATTAAGGAATTGTCCGCAATTGTGAGTATATCAGAAAGGAAAATAAAAGAAAATATCTCAAAATTAAAGAAAAAAAGATTATTAAAAAGAATTGGTCCGGCAAAGGGCGGGCATTGGGAAATAATTGGATAGCAAAATTCTCTTATACTTTATTTCAAATTTTTGCTATAATAAAACCAAGATGATTACAAAATATTTCAACAATATAATACTTTTCAAATCCGCTTGCCATTGTACGAGAGAGAGAGAGAGAGTATTTCCGATTTCCGATTGCCGATTGACGATTGTAGATTTTTTGTTTTTAATAATTTTTACAAACACTGTTTTTAGCAGTGTTTTTTTTGTTTTTAAAAATAATTTGAAAAATAATCATATAAATCTTATAAATCCCTGCTAAAAAATTAACAGGCAGGGATTTATAAGATTTATAAGATAAATAATATGAAGTTCACAATCAACAAAAAACAATTTAAATTTTTAGCGGTTTTCATAGTATGCGCTATGGCCGTGATTGCCGGATATATTATTTTTGTGCAAGCGCAATTTGTCACAGAAGATTTTACCACGGAAACTAATATTGCCGCGACATGGCAGACAACAGTGGCCACCACTACAGGGCAAGTTACCTTGGAATTAAGGGATTGCGATGTTGGAGCCGCGGTATGGTTTTGCAATGCGTCCACGACTTGCGCTAATTATTTAGAGGACGGTGATTATATTCTGGTGGCGCAGGCGGATTTGGCTACCACAAAACAATGGAAAACTGCCAACACTGCCTGCGATCGGCCTGAATGCGGGGCGGACGGAGGCCAGAATGGAGATAATTTAGTTGCCGATAATACCGTAAATTTTGCCACTAACGGCTATACTGCGCGGAACGCTTGCAAGGATATTGGAGGACGATTGCCGACAAAAGATGAACTTAATTGTATATACACTAATAAAGTTACTTTTGGAGATAGTTTTGCGGACGGCCCTTACTGGTCATCTACAGAGCTTTCGGCTACGTACGCGTGGTTACAGCATTTCACTACAGGCTATCAGCTCTACGCCAATAAGACGGGCAGCCTTTATGTCCGTTGTGTCCGAGGGTGGTAGAATTTGGAAAATTGGGTAATTTGGAATTTGATAATTTGGAAATTGGATAATTTGGAAACCGCTGATTTTACGCTGATGAGTACGCTGATTTTACGCTGAATTTTTCAGCGTCCTATCAGCGTATATATCGGCGTTAATTCAGCGGTAAGCAATTCGCCGGATTTCTTAAGTGTTAATTCCCGCAGTATCGCGGATAACCTTAAGAAGAGAAAGCGCTAAAAATTAACCACGATTCCCGCCGCCTTTAAAACCCCTCTGCCCTTCGGGCATCTCCCCTTGGTAAGGGGAGAAAAACAGAAAATATTCCCCTCCTTGCCAAGGAGGGGTTAGGGGAGGTTAATAAGGGCATTATAAGTCAAAAGGCCTTTTCCCTCTTCGGCGGGATCAGGTCTTTGGAGATATTCAAAGTGCGGGAATATTTTGCGGACGGCAATTACTGGTCATCTACAGAGAATTCGGCTACGAACGCGTGGAAACAGAATTTCACTACAGGCAATCAGAACAACAACAATAAGACGAACAGCAATTATGTCCGTTGTGTCCGAGGGTAATTAATTTTAGCCAAAATTTTTTGTTAGGATGGGTTTTAAAACCCATCCTAACAAAAAATGCGAAACACTATGCTTAACTCCAAGCAATTGCCCTTATATCATAAGTCATACCTGTTAATAAAATGTTCCTATCGCTTAGTGAAAAATTTTCCAAAACATTATAAATACACGCTTGGCCAAAGCATAATAGATTTAGCGTGGCAATGTCTGGATTTGGTTTTGGCGGCCAATGTTCTGCCAAACAAAGATAAATACTATAAAATTCTGGAATTAAGCGCTGTTTTTGACAAATTAAAACTTAGAATCAGGATGACTCAGGAAATAGGATTAATTTCTTCCAAGCAATTTGCCCATCTGCAAGTTAATTATATTGCCGCAATCGGCGAAATGATCGGCGGCTGGCTGAAATGGGCTTTAAACTGTCGGGGGGTGGTAATTGCCGATTTGTGATTTGCGATTTGCGATTTGTGATTTACGATTTGCGATTTGCGATTGCCGATTTGCGATTTGCGAATTTATGGATGTTTTTACATACAACAATTTATATCGCGCTTATCTGGATTGCCGGAAAACGAAGCGTAAAACCGCTAATGCTTTAAAATTTGAAATTGAGCTT
>JAZDKT010000052.1:0-21286 GCA_043802685.1 Candidatus Falkowiibacteriota bacterium
TGGCTGGAGAAGAGAATGTGGCTGATTTTTTCGCGTAACGCGTAACGCATAACGCGTAACGCGTAACGCGTAACGATATGAATTTTCATGATGAATTAAAATTAAACACGCATAAATATGTTCAATATTCAATGCACAATATTCAATATTCATTCAATACCCAATAAATTAATAATCAATAGATTGAATATTGGATGTTGAGCGTTGAATGTATGTTGAATGTTGGATATTAAATAAAATAAATTGTTACGCGTTATGCGTTATGTGTTATGAGCTATAATATAATCCAAAAAAGAAAAATATGGTTAAGCATCTCGGGGCTGTTAGTTGCTTTGTCCTTGGCGGCAATAATCGCTTGGGGTCTTAATCTTGGCATTGATTTTACCGGCGGCAGTTTGCTGGAAGTTGATTTTAAAAGCGCCAGGCCTTCCGCGGCAGAAATTCAAGAAAATTTAAAAGACTTGGGGTTAGGCAGTTTGACTGCCCAGCCGTCAGGGGATAACGGGGTTATTTTGCGCTTTCAAGATATCAGCGAGGAAAAACACCAGCTTATACTGGAAAAACTCAATATCATGGGCGGCGAAAATCAAATTGATGAGCTTCGCTTTGATTCTGTCGGACCGTCAATCGGCCAAGAGCTTAAGCGCAAGTCAGTCTTGGCTATAATTATTGTTTTAATCGCCATTGTTTTATATATTGCTTGGACTTTCAGGAAGGTGTCAAAGCCGGTGGCTTCATGGAAATACGGCCTTGCCGCCATAATCGCTTTGTTTCATGATGTGATAATTACGGTTGGAATTTTCGCTGTTTTGGGAAAATTTTTCGGCGTTGAAATAAACACTGCTTTTGTGGCCGCTATCTTAACTGTTTTGGGCTATAGTGTTAATGACACTATCGTGGTTTTTGACCGCGTTCGGGAAAATCTGCCGAAGAGCGAAGAAGATTTTGAAGGCACGATAAATACCAGCGTTAACCAGACAATCACCCGCTCAATCAATACTTCAATAACCACTTTGCTGGTTTTGCTTTCAATAGTATTCTTCGGCGGCGCTACAATCCGCGATTTTATTTTGGCTTTGTCAATCGGCGTTTTTGTCGGCACTTATTCCTCAATATTCTTGGCATCGCCGATTTTGGTTATTTGGGAGAAAATAAGGATTAGGGGTTAGGGCGTAGGGCGTAGGGAATAGGGAATAGGGATTAGGTACTTAGTTAATTAGTTTTTAAAATAAAAATAGGAGGGCGATTAAATGGATAAAACAAAAGTGTTGGACAGTGAGGGCAACAAAATAATATTAACATTGTGTCCGATTGGGTTGATCGGCAAAGAAGAGAAAAATGCTTTTAGAAAAGTCAAATCAACTTTAACAAAATCCTCAATCCACTTTATCATCAACAAAAGTAAGTTGAAAATAAGTTGAAAAACTGATTTTTAACAAAAAGGCTCTTCAAACTTGAAGAGCCCTTTTTTATTCTAATTTTTTATTCCCTAATCCCTTTTCCCTAATCCCTACGCCCTAATCCCTAACTTCATCTAACCGTCATCAGCACCTTATCCTTAATCCCCAAATCAATTGTGATTTGGTCGCCTTTCTTGATTTTTCCTTCAATAATTTCCAAAGCCAATTCATCCAAGATTATATTTTGGATTATTCTTTTTAGCGGCCTTGCCCCGAAAGTAATGTCATAGCCCTTTTCCGCCAGCATTTTTTTAACCTTCAGGGCTATTTTTATGGTTATATCTTTGTTTTTTAACCTCTTTTCTACCTTAGCTAATTCTAAATCAACTATTTTAGCCAGAGCTTGCCTGTTCAAGCTCTTGAATATTACTATTTCGTCAATGCGGTTTAAGAATTCCAGCTTAAAGTGGTCTTTTAATATTTGGTCTATTTTTTCTTTCATTTCAGTTTGGCGCATCTGGACCGCTTCCGCCTCGTTGCTGCCGTCGGAAAAGCCGATTGAGTATTGTTTGATAACTTCGTTGCCCAGGTTTGAAGTCATGATAATTATAGTATTTTTAAAATTAACAACCCGCCCCTTGGAATCAGTAAGCCGCCCGTCATCCAAAATTTGCAGAAGAATATTAAATACTTCCGGATGGGCTTTTTCTATTTCATCAAACAGAACCACGCTGTATGGCCTGCGCCTTACTTTCTCGGTAAGCTGTCCGCCTTCGTCATGCCCCACATAGCCGGGAGGGGAGCCGATAATTTTCGCGACCGCGTGTTTTTCCATAAATTCACTCATATCCAGCCGTATCAAAGACGCTTCATCATTAAACATGAATTCAGCCAAAGTTTTTGCCAGCTCTGTTTTTCCCACTCCGGTCGGCCCGACGAACAGAAAGGAGCCGATCGGTTTTTTTTCTTCGCTGATTCCGGCGCGCGAGCGGCGGATTGCGTTTGCCACGGATTTTATGGCTTGGCTTTGGCCGACAACCCGCTTTTTCAGTTCATCTTCGGCGCGGGCTAATTTTTTGATTTCCGACTCAAGCATTTTAGAAACCGGAATGCCGGTCCATCTGGCTACTACGCGCGCGATATCTTCTTCGTCAACCTCTTCTTTCAGCATTCTTTGCCCGTGTTTTTGTATTTTTACAAGTTCTTCTTCCTGCGTTTTTACTTCATTTTCAAGACCGGGTATTTTTGAATAGCGGATTTCGGCAACTTGAGTCAAGTCATCGCCTTTTCGTTCAATGATTTCTGCTTTGGCTTTTAATTCATCTATTTCTTTTTTTGATTTTCTTATTTTGGAAATTATTTCTTTTTCATTGTTCCAATGGAGTTCAAGCTGGTTGGCCTTTTCTTTCAACTGAGCCAATTTTTTATTAATAATTCTTAGCTTGCCGGAAGATTGTCTGTCTTTTATCAGCCCTGCTTTGGCTATTTCAAGCTGTTTAATTTCCCTTTTCATTTCATCCAGCTCTTCCGGCATGGAATCTATCTCCATGCGCAAAGCCGAGGCGGCCTCGTCTATCAAGTCAACCGCTTTGTCAGGCAAAAACCTGTCGGTAATATAGCGGGTTGAAAGTTTTGCCGCTGAGATTAAAGCATCGTCAGTAATGCGCACGCCGTGGTGGACTTCATACTTTTCTTTAATGCCGCGCAAAATATCTATGGTGTCTTCCGCGCTTGGCTCGGATACATAAATCGGCTGGAAGCGGCGCTCCAGAGCCGCGTCGCGTTCAATGTATTTTTGGTATTCTCTGGTAGTAGTAGCGCCTATTGCCTTTAGTTCGCCGCGCGCCAGCGCCGGCTTCAGCATGTTTGAAGCATCCATTGACCCTTCCGCGGCTCCGGCTCCGACAATGGTGTGAAGTTCGTCAATAAAAAGAATTATATTGCCGCCTTGCGCTTTTATTTCGCGCATCACCGCTTTTAAGCGGTCTTCAAATTCACCTCTGAATTTAGCGCCTGCCACCAGCGAGCCAAGATCCAAGCTGATTAATTCTTTGTTTTTTAAAGTTTCCGGAACATCGCCGCTGATTATCCTTTGCGCCAGTCCTTCAACAATGGCGGTTTTTCCGGTTCCGGCTTCGCCGATCAAGACCGGATTGTTTTTTGTGCGGCGCGACAGAACTTGCATTATTCTTCTTATTTCATTGTCCCTGCCGATTACCGGATCCAGTTTTTCCGCTTTTGCCAGATCAGTCAGATTTAAGGCGTATTTTTCCAGGGCCTGGTATTTTGATTCCGGGGACGGGCTGTCAATTTTTTGCGAGCCGCGCAGCTTGGCCAGTATTTTTAAAATTTCGTCATAGCCGATTCCGGCAGCGATTAATATTTCCTGCGCCTTTGATTTTATTCCGATCAGCGCCAAAAGCAGATGCTCGGTGGAAATGTATTCGTCGCCCATTTTTCCCGCTTCTTTTTTTGAGCGCTCCAAAATCATAGCGACTTCCGAGGTTCCTTGCACTGTTCCCACGGACGAAGAAATTGACACCTTGGGAAGAGCTTCAATATTTTTAATTACCCGGTTTTCAATCATCTTGGGGTCAATATTCATTTTTTCCAGCATCGGCTTTATCAAGCTTTCGTTTTGCGCGAGCAGAGAAGCCAGCACATGCAATGCTTCAATGTGCTGTTGGCCGTGGTCCTGGGCGACAATCTGCGCGTTTATAATCGCTTCTTGCGATTTATTCGTGAATTTGTCTAGCATATTTATTTCGCGTAACGCATAACGCGTAACGCATAACGCGTAACGCATAACGCGTAACGCGTAACGCATAACGCATAACGCATAACGCGTAACGCATAACGCATAACGCATAACGCATAACGCGTAACGCATAACGCGTAACGCATAACGCGTAACATTAATTATTGTTAAAATTATTAGCACTCGTCTTGTAAGAGTGCTAATTTCAATATAGTACAACTTAAAACAGTTGTCAACACCGCGCCTTTTAAGCAGTTGTTTTGTTGCATCAAAGATACTCTGCTTAAAAGGTGCGGGGCAAGGTTGACATGAATTATAAAGTGTGTTATGATGATTTGTTAGACATTTTTATGCTAATAAATAGCATCAAAGATGTTTGTACATTATATTCATCTTCGCCGTTTCCGGCTTATGCCGGGAACGGCGGAATATGAATAGAATTTTTACATAAGTTAGGAAAGTTCATTTTAATTTTAACTTTATAGAAAAGGAGGACAAGATGGCTGATCAAAAAGAAACATGTAAATGCAGTTTGAATTTGTCGCCAAGATGTCTTGGAAAATTTTTTCTGGATTCATCTTTCGTAATTTCAAAAGATGAGTTTTTCGGCCTCCCATATTTAAATATAATGGAGGAATGGAAAGATAATAAGACCTTAGAGTTGTCCGAGAAAGTCCGTATTATAAATATAATACGGCAAAAGGTTTTGCGTTATGCTATGCATAAGCCGATTTGCCCCGAGTGCGCTAAAGTGGCGCGCGAGACATTGGGACAAAGAGCTGTTGTCCCATGTTATGCAGTTAAGAAAATCAGAGTAGAGGCGCAAAGAGCCCTCTGCAGAGATAATACAGAAAAAATCGCGGACAGTTTTATGCAACTCGTAGGGTTAACGACATAGAAAAAATTCATTCAATTAATTCACCCGCCTAATGCAGTAAGCGTTAAGGCGGGTTTTTTTATTTTATCTTTCTGGCTGTTTTGTGGTATAATAATGTCAAGTTAATTTAAATATTTTCGTTATGCGTTATGCGTTGCGCGTTGCGCGTTATGCGACTTATGCCTGATTTCCACAGTAAAAAAATAGAATCCTGCTTTAAAGAATTAAAAACTTCCGCCAGCGGTTTGGCGCGGGAGGAAGCTGAAAAGCGGATAAAAAAATACGGTCCCAATAAGTTAGCCGAGGAAAAGCCATTGAGAAAAATAACTATTTTAATCAGCCAGCTTAAAAGCCCGCTGATTTATATTCTGCTGATTGCCGGATTTATAACTTTGATTTTACAAGACTATACTGACGCGGGCGTAATTTTCGCTTCAGTTATAATAAATACTGTTATCGGGTTTTTTCAGGAAAATAAAGCCAACAACGCTTTAAGCAAGCTGAAAAAGATGGTGGAGCACAAGGCATTGGTTTTGCGCGGAGGCAGGGAGATTGAGATTGACAGCGGCAATATAACTATCGGAGACATTATTATAATCCGAGCAGGCAACAGGATACCGGCGGACGCGCGCTTAATTGAATCAGCCAATCTGCAGGTTAATGAATCCAGCTTAACCGGAGAGTCAATCCCATCGGCAAAAAGCATTGTTCCTATCTCCAAAGGAGCTTCTTTGGCTGATCGCGAGAACACGGTTTACGCCGGCACCACCGCGGTAAGCGGATCCGGCAGAGCAGTGGTTTACGCTATTGGAAAAAGCATGGAAATAGGCAAAATAGCGGAGATGGTAAATAATACGAAAGATGAAAAAACTCCTTTGCAGTTGCGGCTGGCGGAATTTTCCAGAATACTTGGAATGGCTTTGGCAGGAGTTTCTTTTTTTGTTTTTGCCGTTGGAGTTGCTCAGGGCAGGGGAATATTGGAAATGTTCAAGGTTGGGGTCGCCTTGGCTGTCGCTTCTGTTCCGGAAGGGCTTGCAGTGGCGGTAACCGTGATATTGGTTTTGGGAATGCAGAAAATTTTAAAACAGAAAGCTTTGGTCAGGAAATTGGTGGCGGCTGAGACGCTGGGCTCTACTACGGTGATATGCACGGACAAAACAGGCACGCTCACGGAAGGGAAAATGAATGTGGCTCATATAGTCATAGGCGAAAAAGAATTTGAATTAAAAAGTTTTGGGTCCAGGCAGGATACTGAAGAAGCAAAGGAAGTAAGCTTGGCTTTGCAAGCCGCCATGATGTGCAACAATGCTGTTATAGAAAATCCTGACGATGAGCTGTCAAGCTGGAGAATAATAGGAGCGCCGACTGAATCAGCATTGCTTTTAGCCGCTGTCCAGTCCGGGCTTAATCGGGAGAAGCTTTTAAGAATAGAGCCGAAAATAAATGAGCTTCCTTTTGACAGCGGTAAAAAATACATGATAACTTTGCACAAGAAAAAAGACGGTTATGTGCTTTATGAAAAAGGCGCGCCTGAAAGATTATTGGATAAATCATCGGATTTTTACCATCATGGAAAGAAGCATAAATTAACAGCGCAGGAAAGGGAAAAATTAAATAAAACTTATGAAAATTTAACAAATAAGGGATTGCGCGTTATCGGCGCGGCGGTAAGGGAGCTGCCGGAAGCAGATTTTATTAAAAAAGAAAAAAACAGCGATATTGATTGGAGGTTGATTGACCAGAAGCTTACTTTTATCGGCTTTATCGCGCTTAAAGATCCATTGCGCCCTGAAGCTAAAGAAACCATAGCCCTATGCAGAATGGCAGGCATAAGGCCGATTATTATCACCGGCGACCACCAGCTTACAGCCAGAGCGGTGGCATTGGAGGTAGGAATGAAAGTAAAAACTGAAAATATTATTACCGGCGAAAAATTAGATAAAATATCAGACAGCAAGCTCAAGGAATTAGTAAAGAAAATTGATATTTACGCGCGCGTCAGCCCGCATCACAAATTAAGAATTGTAAATGCCTTGCAGGAGAGCGGAGAAGTCGTGGCAATGACAGGGGATGGGATAAATGATTCCCCGGCGCTAAAAGCGGCTGACATAGGATTGGCAGTCGGCACGGGAACCGATATCGCGAAAGAAACTTCTGATATTGTTTTGCTTGACAACAATTTCAAGACAATAGTCGCGGCAGTACGGCAAGGCCGCGTAATATTTTCAAACATCCGCAAGGTTATTACTTATTTAATTTCTGACAGTTTTTCCGAAGTTATACTTATCACCGGCTCTATCTTGATGGGCATGCCTTTGGCGGTTTTGCCGGCTCAGATATTATGGATAAATATCGTGAATGACGGATTTCCGCATTTTTCCCTGGCGCTTGAGAAAGGAGATAAAAATATAATGAGCGACAAGCCGATCAAGAAAAAAGAGCCGATCATGAACAGAGAGATGAAAGCGATTATCTTCGGCGCCGGCATTGTGAGGGATTTAATTATTCTCGGGCTCTTTATCTGGCTTTACCGGCTTGGCGCGGAAATTGATTATCTTAGGACAGTATTTTTCGCCATGCTGGGCTTTAAGTCTTTAATGGCCATATTCAGCTTGCGCAGCTTGCGCCAGCCGATTTGGCGCTTGAATCCATTCGGTAATTTGTATTTGTTATGGGCGGTTTCCTTGAGTTTTGCCTTGCTGCTTTTGGCGGTTTATCTGCCTTTTCTGCAGAATGTTTTATCAACCGTATCATTGAATTTTTCCGTTTGGCTGATGATTTTATCGGTTGGGATATTTAATGTGGCTGCGATAGAAGTCGTTAAGTATTATTTTATATATTCAAGGGAGAGGGCTTGATGTTGTTATAGTTACATTGCTACATTGCTACATTGTTACATTGTTAAATTGCTTGAATCTTGTCAACAATTTAGCAATGTAACAATTTAACAATTTATTTTAATATGCTAAATAGAAATAATAAAAATTCAGGCAGGCGGAAGCTGTTTAACCAAAAAATTTTAGCTTTGGTTGGAGTGGTTGTTATAATTTTGATAAGTGTTCCATTGGCGAAGAACATCAGCCAGCGCTATAAAATTGATCAGGAAATAAAAGAACTGGAAAATGAAATAGCTGAATTAGAAAGCAAAAACAAGAATTTGAACAAGGCCATTGATTATTTGGGGTCAAACCAGTTTATTGAGGAGCAGGCGCGGCTTCAGCTGGGTTTGAAAAAACAGGGAGAAGAAGCGGCTGTGATCAAGGAAAATAAGGAGGCAGGTTTTTTGATAAACGAATCAGGCGGCTCCGGGGGTATCGGCGATTTAAATAATTCTGATGAGCTGAATGGCAATCCGCAAAAATGGCGGAGGTATTTTTTTGAGTAAGCCGAGCAATAATTTTAAAAATGTGCTAAAATATAAATATGCCAGATAATAAAATGCTTGACGGCATAAGAAAAATAAATGGGCAGGATTTGAGAAAAGCCAGAGAAACGGTTTTAAAATCCATCGGCGAGAAAAGAAAAGAAGTCCATGCGGAAAATAGTTATCAAAAGCTGCCCAAGGAGGATAGCGGATTTAATTTTGAAAAAAATAAAAAAGAAAACATTCTTCAACCAAGGAAAGTTGACGGTATTTCTTTCGGCGCGCAAAGAAAATTAAAAGAGTTGATTGGCGCGGAGGAGCGCGAGAACGCTGAAGCACAAAAACACTCGGCTTCGCCTCAAAACACGAAAACACGAAAACACGAAAACATGAAAACATTTATCCGCCGAAGCTTTAGCGGAGGAGGACAAAAACACTCGGCTTTGCCTCAAAGCACAAAAACACTCGGCTTTGCCTCAAAACACGAAAACACGAAAACACGAAAGCAAGAAAACACTGAAACACGAGAACACTCGGCTTCGCCTCAAAACACAAAAACACTCGGCTTCGCCTCAAAACACGAAAACAATAAAACAATAAAACAAGAAAATAAGCCGAAGAAAAAGAAGAATAAAGCGAAAGTATATTTTTGGCAGAAGCTGATTTCGCGGTTTGGGAAGCAAGGAGGCACGAAAACACGAAAACACTCGGCTTCGCCTCAAAACACAAAAACACGAAAACACGAAGACGCGAAAACACGAAGACGCGAAAGCACAAAAACACGAAAACACGAAGACGCGAAAACACGAAGACGCGAAAACACGAAAACATCGCGCGTAAAGGCGGTTTTAAGATTTTTTGCGTATTCTATTTTGATTTTAACAATATACTTAATTTTGTTTTACGCTTTGTTTTTCATGGCTTTGGTGAATTTTGATTTTAACAGCCAAGCCGTCAGGAAAGCGTCCGAATACTTGCGAGTGCCGGCAATAGTGGCGAAAATAGGCATTGTTGAATATTATGACTATAAAGACGCGGCAGATAATTTTTATTATTATAATGAAGACAGTTTGGGTATCAACAGCTTGCCGGAGAAAAAAATCAAACAGGAGCTGGTTAAAGAAATTATTATTAATAAGATCGCGCGCAAATACAGCATCCAAATAACCGCGGAGGAGCAAGAACAGGAGTTTAACGGGATAATAAGCGGCAAATCAGAGGATGAAATAAAAAGCATAATGGGAGCGTATTATCAACTGGGCGCGAAAAGATATATTGAAAGAGTCATCGGGCCGAAATTGTTAAGCGAAAAAACGAATCAGGCGATTCTTCATGATCAGGAGATTAATTATTCGGCTTTTTCAAGAGCGGCCAAAATTAAAAAGGCGCTGGAATCCGGAGATGATTTTTATAAAATTGCCGATGAGCAAGGCGGCGGCTTCGCGGATAATCGCTATTATTCTTATGATGAGGCGATTTCAATGTTCGGAGATTCAGCGGCAAATATGAGCGCAGGGCAGGCCAGCGATATTATTATTGTTGATAATAAATATTATATTGTTTATTGTTTCGCGCGGCGCGAAAATTCAATCGGCTTAAGGCATATTTTTGTCAACGCAAAATCATTGGATGATTATGTCCAAGAAGAGGTTTCCGGCTTGAAAGCTTGGAGTTTTGTGGATTAAGCTGGGTTTTAAAGTATAATTGTATTAGTTGCTCAGTTAATCAGTTAATTAGTTGCTTTGTTTTTTATAAATACAATAACTAATTAACTAGGCGACTAATTAACTGGTTAACTAAAATTTATGGCTGATGAGCAAAAAAAATTAACGGAACATATAAGTTTGGAAAAAGCGCTTGCTGAAACAGAGCAGGCGGGCGGCCAAGCCGCTGAGATTGAAAAAACTCCTTCTGCTCCGGAAAGAGCAGTGGAAAGAGCCGGCTTTGGTTCTGTTGAAATTTCTGAAAAAGAAAAAGCCGCTGGCGCGCCGGCCGCTGCCAAGCCGTTCGCGGTTGGCGATTGGCAGAGCAGTAATAAACAGCGCGAAAAACAGATTGAAGACGTACTGGCGAAAGGCCTTGATGAGGCCTTTTTAAGCATGGATCCGCAAAAACAGCGCGAATTTAAAAAGATGGGCGAGCAAACGGCGCGCGAGATCAACAATCTGCTTGATCAGGCAAAAGTAAAAATTAAAAAAATCATAACGCTTATCAGAAAATGGCTGTCTATTATCCCCGGAGTTAATAAATTTTTTATAGAGCAGGAAAGCAAGATTAAAGCGGATGAAATTATAAAGCTGAAGAAATAGAAAACATAGAGCTTGAATGTAATTAGTAAAATAAAATGAATTATTTTTTATATAAATTCTAAATCTCAAATTTCAAATAACAAACAAATTCCAATTTCCAAAATTACAATAACCAAAGTTTTATTTGTAATTTTGAAAATTAGAATTTGAGATTTGTTTGTTATTTGGTGTTTGGAGTTTGGGATTTGACAAATCTTAAATCTTAAATCTTAAATCTAAAATAAAAATAATGGACTACGGCCTTCCAGAAGAAAATATAACATCTATTCCATTGAGCGCGGGCGTTGATTTTGATATTAACGGCTTGCTTGTTTTTTTATTTTTGATTTTGGCCGGATTTTTTATTTTGCTTATTATAAAAATAATCATTAAAAAGATAGCTCTGCGCCGCAGATATAACGACCATGCCATTTATTTGATTCGCTTGCCGAAAGAAAAGCCGGATAACGGCCAAAGAGAAGAAAATGACTTAAGGCATTTGCAGGAAGAAATAGCAAGGGGCGAAACAGTATTTGCCAGCATAGGCGGACTGCGGGCCCAGCGCGGAATCAAGCCGTGGCTTTTTGGCAGGAATGACCATTTTTCTTTTGAAGTTGTGGCAAGCCAAAAACTGATTTCTTTTTACGCCACGGCCCCGAGAAGCATGAGCAGGTATCTTGAACAGCAGATTCAGGCGCATTATCCGGAAGCGGTTATGGAAGAAGTGGCGGATTACAATATTTTCAATCCGCAAGGCGAAGCTGTCGCGGGATTTCTAAAAACAAGCAGAGAATCTATATTTCCTTTAAAAACATACAAAAGGCAGGAAGCGGATCCGATGAATTCCGTTATAAATGTTTTGTCAAAATTGGATAAAAACGAAGGCATGGCCATACAATATATTGTAAGAAGCGCCCGCGCCGGCTGGCATAAGAGATCCGGCGAAGTCGTTAGAAGGGCTTATCAAAAAAATTCGGTGAGTGAAGCGCTGAGCTATTCATGGGTTAGTAAAACATTTTCTGTTTTAGGCGATTGGGCCAAGGCGGCAAGCCCCGCGTCTCCTGAAAACAACAGAAGCCAAATAGAAAATCCCAAAAGATTAACCGCTATGGAAGAAGAAATGCTCAAAGGCATAGAAGAAAAAAATTCCAAAGCCGGGCTGGATGTTAATTTAAGGATAATAGTAAGCGCGGAAAGAAAAGGCAAGGCCATGGCGTATTTAAACAACATAGCCAGCGCTTTCAGCCAGTATAATTATTATGAATACGGCAACAGCTTTAAAAGCAAAATATCAGTCAGAAACCGGAAAAAATTATTAAATGATTTTATTTACCGCGATTTTGAGCAAAAAATAAGCTTTTTGCTGAATACGGAAGAGCTGGCAAGCATGTTCCATCTTCCGCTCAAAGACGCGGAAACGCCGAACATATTATGGCTTACAGCCAAGCATGCTTCCGCGCCTTCCAATATTCCCGAGGAAGGAATCTCGCTGGGGAAAAATATTTACCGCGGAGTCGCGAAGGATATTTGCGTCAAGAGAGAGGATAGGCGGCGGCATACTTATATTATCGGCAAATCCGGCGTCGGCAAGTCGGTTCTGCTGGCCGGCATGGCTGTCCAGGACATAGTTAACGGAGAGGGGGTTTGCGTTATTGATCCGCACGGCGATTTGATCCACGATATTATTTCGCGCATACCGCCGGAGCGCGCGGAAGATGTTATTTTGTTCGCGCCGGCTGACACCGAGCGGCCGCTGGCATTGAATTTGATGGAATACGACAGCAGGTATCCGGAGCAGAAAACTTTCGTCATCAATGAAATGATAAAGATTTTTGACAAGCTGTATGATCTAAAGGCGACCGGCGGCCCGATTTTTGAGCAGTATATGCGCAATGCCATGCTGTTGGTTATGGATGATCCGGAGTCCGGCTCCACGCTGATGGAAATACCGAAAGTCTTGGCTGACGCTGATTTTCGGAATATGAAGCTTAAAAAATGCAAGGATATAACCGTGGTTGATTTCTGGCGCAAGGAAGCTGAAAAAGCCGGAGGCGACGCGGCCTTGGCGAATGTGGTGCCGTATGTAACATCCAAGCTTACTTCTTTTATTTCCAATGACACCATGCGGCCGATTATCGGCCAGCAAAAAAGCTCGTTTAATCTGCGCGACATTATGGACAAGCAGAAAATTCTTTTAGTTGACTTGTCAAAGGGCAGGGTAGGGGAAATAAACGCCCATCTTTTGGGTATGATTTTGGTCGGCAAAATTTTAATGTCCGCCTTGTCCAGAACTGATATTCCGAAAGAGCAGAGAAAGGATTTTTATTTATACATTGATGAATTCCAAAATTTTACAACTGATTCAATTTGTTCAATTTTATCCGAAGCCAGAAAATATAATTTGAATTTGATTATGGCGCACCAATATCTGGGGCAATTGGTGAAAAATAACGACACTTCAATCAAGGACGCTGTGTTCGGCAATGTTGGCACTTGGCTGCTTTTTAAAATCGGCTCGGAAGATGCCGAAATTATGGAAAAAGAGTTTATCCCGGTTTTCAACAAGTATGATTTGATAAATATAGAAAAATATACGGCTTATGTTAAGCTCTTGATTGACAACACGGCATCCAGGCCGTTCTCAATGTCTTCGCTCTGGCCTATCCCAGTAACGCCAAGAGAAGAAATCGCGTCTAAAATAAAATCCTTAAGCCGGCTGAAATACGGGCAGGACAGGAACATTATTGAGGCGGAGATTAGAGCGCGGGTGGCGCGTAACGCGTAACGCACAACTCATAACGCGTAACGCGTAACGCATAGCGCATAACGCGTAACATTAAAATTTTTGTTTATATAGAAAGCAGTCAGGTGAAATTTTTAAAAACAAATTTATCATTTTTTGAATTGAGCTTTTTTGAAGTTTTTTGAGGAAAGAAAAAAAACCGCAGGGCGAACCATGCGGCTTGATATTGATTGCGCAATTATTTTTTTGCGCATTTGCACGGTAAAACATTTTCTGATTCAATATTATTTGTGATACCGTGGCATTTTGGGCAAAACTCCACCCCACAATAATAACATTTGTGATCATCAACCTCGCCTGTGCGACAAGCCGGGCAACTGCCTTCGCAGCCACAATTTGACATAGTTTCCCTTCTTTATTTAAGTGTTTGTTAGTTTAAAACGAATTAGCTAAGGACTTTATTTAAAGTATACATAGTTTAAACCAAAAGTCAAGGCGCGATTTTCCGCCGCGGCAGAATCCCTGCCCGATAGCATTACATCAAGGCAGGCGGATCTCCGCAGGGGATTCCGCCGGTTTTAAAATCGTTACGCGTTACGCGTTATGAGTTGTGCGTTACGCGTTACGCGTTACGAGTTATGCGTTACGCGAGTTGCGTTGCGCGCTCCAATGTTTACAAAAACAAAAAAATGCTTTAAGATAAAAATACTTACACAAGTTAAATTTTAATCTAAAATCTATGAGCTTAGCAGGTGAAAGAAAGCAAAAATTAAATAAAAATTTGGATAAAATACTAAAGTCATTGAAGAAAAAATATAATCCCGAAAAGATTATACTTTTCGGCTCTTTGGCCAGCGGAAAAGTCGGAGAATGGAGCGATATTGATTTATTAATAGTCAAGAACACCAGAAAGAACCCTCTTGAAAGAAACAGGGAAATCAGAAAAATTTGTAAAGCCGATATTGCTTTTGACCCGATAGTTTTTACTCCGAAAGAAATTAAGGAAAGATTATATTGGAAGGATTATTTTATTCAAGAAATATTAAATAAAGGCAAGCTGTTATATGAAAGACATTAAATGGTATGATAAAATTAAAAATTCTTTAGCTAGAGAATGGTTTAGGCTGGCCAGCGAAGATTTTTATTATGCCAAAGATACTTTTAACGAAACCGAGAATTATAGAATGATTTGCTTTATTTGCCATCAAGTTGTGGAGAGATATTTAAAAGGTTATTTGCAGCTTCAGCAGAATAGAGTGCCTAAAATTCATAATTTATCTGAATTGTTGAAAATAGCGGGTAAAATCAATAAAGATTTTTTAGATTTTTTTGAAACTTGCGAGTTGTTTAATGATTATTATATCAATTCTCGCTACCCTGTATTTTTGGGTGAAATTTATAAAAAGAGTATTGCTAAAGAGGCGATTGAATTAACCGAGGAGATTATTGAGTTTATGAAAAAAATTATTTAAAATAATTAAAATAAAAATATGACAGACACAAAAGATGACAATAGTTCAATGAGCTTATTCCAAGATGAAGATGAGCAAAAAGGCATCGCGGGCGATGATGATTTGGAGCTGGAGCAAGACAAAACAACAAAAGAGCCGGATGGCGATGATGGCGATGATGATTGCGCGGGAGATGATTTTGAAGCGCATGACAAGCAAGATGATGTTTTAAGCGAGCATGGCTTTGGGATTGAAGAAGAGGAAGAACAGCCGGAGGAAGAAACAAGCGATGATGACGCGTCCGAACCGGACATTGAGCCGGGAGAGAAACTATTGCAGGATGAAATACAACAGCAGGACGAAATACAACAAGAAAGCCCGGAACAGCCGAAAGAAGAAAGCGTAAGCATCACGAAATCAAAAATAGTTTTGGCTAAAAAATTATTAAGCAATATAAAGGAAAACAATGACCGCTTGCTGCATATTTTTTCAGGAATGGTTGATTCCAAAGATGAGGATTTGATAAGCATCGGCCAGATGGCTGACGAAGCGTTTGAGTCCGGCGCGGACAGCGCGGATAATGGCAAAATCATTGAAGGCGTATTTGACGGAGAAAACATGATCGGCCCGGACGGCAAGCAGTATAGCGTGCCTGCCAATTACGCTTCAAAATCTAAGATGGTGGAAGGCGATATTCTGAAGCTTACCATAACAGGCAAAGGCACTTTTATCTACAAGCAGATAAGCCCGATTGACAGAAGCCGGATTGTGGGCGAGCTGGAAAGAAACAGCGACGGCAGCTACACTATCATTGCCAATGGCAGAAAATGGCGCGTCCTTACGGCCAGCGTTACTTATTTCAAGGGCGAGCCGGGCGATGAAGCGGTGATCCTGATTCCTAAGACAGGGGAGAGCAAATGGGCCGCGGTGGAGAATATTGTGAAGAAGGGATTAGGGATTAGGGATTAGGGAATAGGGATTAGGGAATAGGGATTAGGGAATAGGGAATAGGGAATAGGGATTAGGGAATAGGGATCAGGGAATAGGGATTAGGGGTTAGGGGTTAGGGATTAGAGATAATGGCGTTTATATACGATCTTTTTTCAACCAAATTATTTTAAGGAGGGATTAAAAATGAAACTGAAAAGAATCACGAATATTATTATTGGAATTGTAATTTTTATTGTAGCTGGATCTTTGACTTTAGGTATCTTGATTGAGAAATTTCCAATGAAGAAAGAAAAAGAGAATTCAATTGATGCTCTATATCTGCCAAAGACTGCGACGGAAATTGAAAATCATGGCAATGGCTGGGTGACTTTTCGCCTTAAAAATAAGGAAATAATATATTTTAGACATCCTTTTAGCCACGAAACCGCTATAACATCATCGCCATAAGGCGCATTAAATTTTCATTTTATCAAAGCGCGCGAATCCAATGATTCATCGGCGCGCTTTTTATTTTACGGTAGCTTGATTTTTTTTGTTTTAATGGTAGAATGTAAGAGTAATTTAAAATTTGTAATTGCGTTACGCGTTATGCGTTACGCGTTATGCGAAGTATGGCGACATTATATAGAAAATACAGGCCGCAGAATTTTAAGGAAGTTGTCAACCAAAATCATATTAAGATAACTTTGGAAAATGAGATTAAAACAGGCAAGACAGCCCATGCCTATCTTTTTTGCGGGCCAAGAGGAGTGGGAAAAACCACCATGGCCAGAGTGATGGTCAAAACAGTTAATTGCTTGAATCGCAAAGCCGCGGACAGCGATCCTTGCAATGAATGCGAAATCTGCAAGGACATTACGGCCGGCAGAAGTTTGGATATTATTGAAATAGACGCGGCCAGCCATACCGGAGTTGAAAATGTGCGGGAAAACATAATCGCCAACGCGCGCATGGTTCCTTCCAGGTGCAAATATAAAGTTTTTATCATTGATGAAGCGCACATGCTGTCCATATCGGCCTTTAACGCCTTGTTGAAAATAATAGAAGAGCCGCCCGCTTTCGTTATGTTTATTTTGTGCACCACGGAAGTCCACAAGGTTCCCACCACTATAATTTCCCGTTGCCAAAGATTTGACTTCAAAAGAATCGGCGTCAATGATATAGTAAAAAAATTAAATTATATTATCAAAAACGAAGGCATTAAAATTGACAGATCAATTTTGGAATCCATAGCCAGACAGTCCGGCGGCCATATGCGCGACGCGGAAAGCTTGCTGGGCCAGATTGTGGCGATAGGCGGCAAAGAGATTACGCAGGAGGAAGCGGACCTGGTCATACCGCGAAACGACTTGAACGAGGTTATTAATTTCATAGATTTCTTGATTAAAAAGGACAGCGCTTCATGCATCAAATTGATCAATAAGCTGATGGACGAAGGAATGGATTTGAAAATGTTTTTGAATGACTTGATTGAAATTTTGCGCAAGATAATGCTAACCAAAATAAATCCGGCTTTAACGCAGAAATTCGGCCTTGAGCTGGGAGAGAGCTTGGAAATAAAATTAGGAGATATAAGCGGTGGATTAAATTTAGAGCGATTGTTGGTTATTATTGAGAGATTCATGAAAGCGCGCAATGAAATCAAGGGAAGCTTTATCATCCAGCTGCCGGTTGAGCTGGCGGCGGCGGAACTTTGCATGGGCGTCAGCGCTCCGCGCGCTAATCCGGGCAATAATGAAATTGGAAATTTACCGCCAAAAGCGAATTACCCCTTGGTTAATAAATCGAAAATTATAAATAATCCTCCAATTTCCAATCAGCCGATTCAAGCAAGCAGTCCGGCCGGTTCGGTAGCAACAGCCGCGGCTAATTCAGGCAAGGTTGATCAAGACGCGATATTGGCAAAATGGAGCGAAGTATTAATAAGAATAAAACAGCACAACCATTCTTTGTCATTTATCTTGCGGGTCTGCAAGCCGATTGGAATTAGCAATAATGAACTTACAATCGCTTTTAAATATAAATTCCACAAAGACAGGGTGGATGAGCGTATTATAAAAGACATAATAGAAAAAGTTTTGCGGGAAGTCTACGGAGTTCCTCTCGCAATCAGCGCGGTTATTGACGAAAACTTGGAAATCGTTGATAATAATATACCGCCGAATAATGGCGCGGTTCAAAATGACCGGCAAGCAAAACCAGCCGAGGAGGGCAAGCAAGAAAACAAAGGCCAAGACAATATGGTTGATAGTCTGCTAAAGACTTTCGGGGGGAAGGTTGTGAGTTAATAATTCGGGGATCGTCTAATGGTAGGACGGCTGGTTCTGGTCCAGTTAATCGGAGTTCGAATCTCTGTCCCCGAGCAGATTTAGCTATGTTTGAAAAATTTTCAAAGGAGTGTTATATTAAATGTACAGTTTTTCAATAAAAAATATTTCGTAAACCAAATAATCAAAGGAGGGGCTTTATGGGGAATTTATCCGGTAAAAAAGTGGATGTTGGGACTAAAGATTGCTCAGCTTGCGGGCAGGAAAATGTAAAGATAATAAAGGATAGCCGAGATAGCGTTTATTACTATTTTGAGAATCATCATGAGCCAGGCAGCGGACAGCTTTGTCCCCAAAGCGAAGTATTAATCGGGGTTTGTTGATTCCCTAAAAATGAAAATCAAAAGGACTGCTCATAATAAACACAGCAGTCCTTTTTCGTATTTAAGGCATTTCACCTTGCCCCCCTTTATTTTATTCGCAAAGTGTGATAAAATAAAGGTAAATAAAGCTAAAACTTATTATAGATGCGATAAGAAGCTATTTTTTATTTAATATTAGCCCCGCACCTTTTAAGCAGAATAGTGAATTATTAAAATATAAACAATAATTATGGAGTCAAACTGCTTAAAAGGGGCGGGGTTAGCGAATTAATTAACTAATTAACTTAATAATTAATTAACTTATTTGTCGGTTTATTGTTTAATCCGGCAGGTAACAATAAAAAATATGGAAGCATATTGCGTAAAATGCAAAGCGAAACAAGAAATGGTTGATGGCGCTGAAGTTGAAATGAAAGGCAAAGGCGGCATGAAGAGAAGGGCCATGAAAGGCAAATGCCCTAAATGCGGCACTACTATGTTTAGGATTTTGCCTAACAAGGTGTAAGTCTTAAACAAGATCCTCATCAACACAAAAAAACATCCTATTTTACGTTATTGCCTTCGGCAACCCGCGCTACAAATGCGGGACATACGAATAATGATAAAGGATGTTTTTTTGTTGAAAAATTTGTTTGTTTCTGTTATGATTATTATATAGTTTACGCGTTTAAATATGATTTACGCAAATTTAAATTTTGAGAATATATGCGGTTAACGCAAAATTAATTGTTACATTGTTAAATTGTTAAATTGTTTTAATGTTAGCAATTTAACAATTTAACAATATCTGCAGGAATGTTTTAGGCAGATATAATAATAGTATTTTAAAATTTAATTTTTTTATATAAGTCATTTATGAGTAAAAAGATATTTATAATAGAAGACGATATTAATCTTTTGTCCGGCTTGCAGGCGAAATTAAGCGTAGAGGGCTTTTCGGTAATAGCAAGCAGTGGAAATTGCGATATTGACGAGCTGATTAACAATATTAAATTATCCAAGCCGGATTATGTAATCTTGGATTTGATTTTGCCGGTTTTGGACGGCTTTGAAATTCTTAAGATAATAAAGGCAGACAAAGATTTGAGCGGAATTTCAGTTTTTATATTTACCAGCTTGGGCGACGACGACAGCAGGCATAGAAGCAAAAGATTAGGCGCTGATTATTATTTTATAAAAGATGATTTTATGATAGATGATTTTGTTCTGAAATTTAAAAAGATTATTAGCAATAAAGAACGCATAACACATAACGCATAACACATAACACATAGCACATAACACATAACACGAGAAATTTTATGAAATTCAAGAAAACAATAATTTTTATAGTCATTACAGCTATCGCGGTGTCGGCGGCGGCTTATTTTTCCATTGGCGCAAAAGAGGAAGTTGAATATACTGTTGCTAAAATTGAGCTGGGAAGCATCAATCAGACTGTAAGTGAAACAGGAAATGTCAAGGCATCCAGCGAAATTGATTTGAATTTTTTAAATACCGGCAATATTTCCAAAATTTTGGTAAAAACAGGCGGCTACGCGGAAAAAGGACAAATTTTAGCCGAGCTGGATTATAGCGGCTTGTCAATAAAACAGCAGGAAGCGCAAGCAAATTTAGATGTGGCGAAAGCTAACTTGTCAAAGCTTTTGGCGGGAGCAACCAGAGAAGAAATCGTTGTGAGCCAAGCCGGCGTTGACCAGGCCAAATCTTCTTATGATTCGGCAGTCCGTGAATTGGAAAAAACCAAGAAAACAGCGGCAGAAAGCATTGCTCAGGCAGAAAAAACTTTAAGTGATCTTGAGTTAGATTCCGGCGGTAATGTTACGGCTTATGAGCAGGCGGTTGCCGCGGCGCAAACCACGCTGGACAATACAAAAATTACTTATCAAAGATCAATAGATAACAATAAAGACATAGTTTTAACAACTCTTGAAAATAAATTAACAGCCGCTAAAACAGCCCTGGATGATATTAATACCATTCTTAATGACGAAGATGCTCTTGATGTTTTAAGCGTTAAGAAAACATCTTATTTGGAAGATACAAAAACCGGCTATAAGCAGGCGTCTGATTTACTGGATGCGGCAAACATTAGCTTGGACGCGGCTGAACAAAGCAAGAATAGCGCCGGCATCAGCCAGGCGACGGAAGACGCTTTGTCCGCTTTAAACAAAACATACACTGCTTTAAGCGCGTGCTATAACGCCCTTGAAAGCACTATAACATCATCGGATTTTACGCAAACCGATTTAGACGCGTATAAAACCAGTATTAACACTGAATTAACTAATATCAATACGGCTATTTCATCCGTGCAGACTGCTTGGCAGAATTTAGATGACGCAATATTGGCTTATAACACCAATGTTTCCAATTCAGAAAAAAGTTTGGCGCAGAAACAGGCCAGCTTGGATGACGCGATTATCAGCGCCGGTAATTCATTAAATACAGCCATGCTTGCGGGCGATCAGCAGATAACCGCGGCGGAGTCAAAGGTTGAAAATTCCCGCGAAGCATGGGAAGTGGCAAAAGCGAATTTAGCCAAAATTAAAGCGCCGGCCAATCTTCAAGACGCGGCATTGTCCAGAGCGCAGGTAAAACAGGCGCAGGCGGCATTGGATTCCGTAGCCAATCAGATAGAAAATAGCATTATTAAAGCTCCAATCAGCGGAACCATTACTCAAGTTGAGTATGAAATAGGCGAGCAGGCAATGGCGGGCAAGCCGGTTATTTCCATGCTGGGAGATAATAATTTTGAAATAGAGGTTGATATTTCCGAAGCGGATATTTCAAAAGTCAGGATA
>JAZDKT010000053.1:0-3587 GCA_043802685.1 Candidatus Falkowiibacteriota bacterium
GTGGTTTGCGCTTGCGGCAACACTTTTACGGCCGGCTCTACGCAAGAAGAAATCAAAACAGAGCTTTGTTCAGCCTGCCATCCCTTTTACACCGGCAAACAAAAATTAGTTGATTCCGCCCGCAGAGTTGAAAAATTTAAAGCCAAAGTAGACGCGCAAAAAGAAACCGCTAAAACCCGCAAAGGTAAAAAGGTAAAAAGAGCGGCGCAAGCTAAAATTAGGGCTAAAAAGGAAGTAAAAGTAAAAGCTGATTCTGATGTTAAAAAAGTCAGCAAGAAAAAAGCAAGCAAAAAATAGCTATTTCAAAAAACAGTTATTCTTTATTGCGTGGTATAATTATAATATACCGCGTAATACGGAATAACTGTTTTATTATACAAATAGATGCGTTACGCGTTATGCGTTATGCGTTACGCGTTATGCGTTATGCGTTATGCGTTATGCGAAAATTATGTACGAAGAAATAAAACAACAATTCAATAAGCTGGAAAAACAATTGTCTGATCCTGCCATTACCGGTGATTTAAAAAAATTAAAAGAAATTTCCAGCCGGCACTCTGAGCTCAAAGGCGTGATTGGGCTGATTTTGCAATTGGAAAAAATTGAAAAAAATATTAATGAAAATAAAGAAATGATCAATCAGCCGGCTGGCGGAGAACAAAACAAAGAACTGATAAAAATGGCCCAGGAAGAATTGGGAGAAATGCAAGAAAAACAGGAAAAGATAAAAAAAGAAATAGAATTGGAACTTCATCCCGCTAACCCAAAAGACAAAAAAAACGCGATAATGGAGATACGCGCCGGAACCGGAGGCGATGAATCAGCTCTTTTCGCGGCTGATTTATTCCGCATGTATTCAAAGCTCGCTGAACATCAAGGATGGAAAACGCAAATATTAACCTCCAGCCATATCGGAATCGGCGGGCTGAAAGAAATAATTTTTGAAATAAAAGGCAAGGATGTTTACGGAAATTTGAAATTTGAAAGAGGAACGCACAGAGTCCAGCGCGTGCCGGAAACGGAAAAGCAAGGACGAATCCATACTTCCGCCGCCACGGTCGCGGTCTTTCCTGAAGCTGAAGAAGTTGACATGGAAATAAAACAGGAGGATATAAAAATAGATACTTTCTGCTCGTCAGGCCCGGGCGGCCAAAGCGTAAATACCACTTATTCGGCAATACGCATTACTCATTTACCCACAAATCTGGTTGTTTCGTGCCAGGACCAAAAATCCCAGCATCAAAACAAGGAAAAAGCCATGAAAGTGCTGCGCTCGCGGCTTTTAGCTCATATTGAAGAAGAAAAACACGCAGAGGAAGCGGCTGACAGAAAACAGCAAATCGGCTCAGGCGACCGCTCGGAAAAAATCCGCACTTACAATTTCCCTCAAGACCGCGTAACAGACCACCGCATAAAAAAATCCTGGCATAGCATTGAGAGGATTATGAATGGAGAGATTGTCAAGATTATTGAAGAATTGAAATCGCGTAACGCATAACTCGTAACGCATAACGCAAAATTTGCAAAAAATATTTTACGGTAATTACATCATAACCATGACTATAAGCCAAGCATTAATTGATGCTGAAGAAAAATTAAAACAAGCAAAAATACCAAATCCGCGCCTTGACGCGGAAATTTTATTATCTCATGTTTTAAAAAAACCGCGGGAATATTTATTTACTTATCCAAATCATAAAATAAGCAAATCACTCGTTACGCGTTACGCGTTACGCGTTACGCGAAGGATAAAGGGCGAACCAATCGCCTACATAATCGGCCGTAAAGAATTCTACGGGCTTGATTTTTTTGTAAATAAAAATGTGCTTGTCCCCCGCCCGGAAACTGAGTTGATGGTGGATGAAGCTCTCCGCATAACGCATAACCCCGCAAATGCTTTGCAAAGCGGGGCAGGCGCGCAACGCATAACGCTAATAGATATTGGCGCTGGCAGCGGCTGTATCATTATCTCATTAATTAAGGAATTAACAAAATCCAAATTTCCTCCCGCAATATTCTGCGGGATCAAATTTCTCGCCACGGATATTTCAAAACCGGCATTAACCATCGCCCGCAAAAACGCCAAACTGCATAAAGTTGATAAAAAAATAAGATTCTTAAATGGTAATTTGCTTGAGCCTATTATAAAAAATAAAAAATTCTCACTTCTTACTTCTAACTTCTTACTTCTTGCAAATCTTCCATACTTAACGCCAGCTCAAATAAAAAGTTCTCCATCAATACAATGCGAACCAAAACTTGCTTTAATGGCCGGTCATGACGGATTAAAATATTACCGCGAATTATTCAAGCAAATCAAAAAATTAAACGCGTTACGCGTTACGCGTTACGCGTTATGCGAGATAGATCCTTGTCAAACAATTAAAATAAAATGGCTCATTAAGCGCGAATTTCCGCATGCAAAAATACAAATAAAAAAAGACTTGTCGGGATTGAACAGACTGGTAATAATAAATATCTCTAATTCCTGCCTGTCCCGCTGATTGCGGGGATTCATTATTCCTAATTCCTGCTTACTGCGGATACTGCTTGAAGCATTTGTCCATCAACTGCATATACTCTTCCCTGAGCCAATAAGCTGATTCCGTAGGCAGTGTTTCGCAAGAGCCGTTTTCGTCCAGTTCTTCGCCTAAATAACGGCAATTTTCTTTCCATTGCTCATTGTACTTTTCTTTTGCCTGCTGAAGGCAATCGTCCAGTTCTTTTTTGCTATGTTCCTGAAAAATAACCAGATGATAAAAAACTGAAAAACTGATGACTAATACTCCTAAAATAATGCTTAATCGCATTGTTTTTTTTAAATTTGGCATATTTTTTTGAACTACATGAATTATTTGTTTAAAAGAATTCTATTTTCTCTTGCTCGCAATATGAATGCTGTATAAAACATTCATTCTTTTATAAAAATAATTCTTGCAGTTATTATTGCTTAATAATCGTCTTATTTAGCAGGATCAATTTTCATTGTCCTGCTCCAAACCCGATAATGCTTCAATATCTCATCAGCGCTTAACGCGTAATCATAAAAACGGACTTCATCAAGAATTCCGTCAAAATAATCCGCGCCGATTCTGCCAATATCAACGGCGCCGGCGTTTATTCCCGTGCTGGTAGCGATAGAAATATAATGCCATTCAGCGTCTATTGTTGATCCTAAACTTCCGTCCACATAAATAGTTTGGCTAAAATTATTAGCTGTAATTGTTCCGCCAACAACTTCTATATCAACTGTCCCGTTCAAGTCAATAATTTTTTCCGTAATGCTGTCGGCTTTTATCCAAAAACTAACTGTTTTAATTCCATCATAAACATTTCCGCAATTAATATAATCATCGCTCCCGTCAAACTCCAACCCCTGCCCTACCTTCCCAATCACAGCCGTGGCTCCGATCACATTGCCGTTATTGCTATTCCCGGAGCGGTCCAGCGCTTCTGCCGTGGTTGAAGCCCAATCCATATCCGGTCCATTAAAGGTCCATTGCCCCGCCAAGCCGCCAGTTAAATAACTAGTTATCGGGCTGTTTGTTTGCATTGTTCCGGCTCCGGCCCGATACTGCTCCGCGATT
>JAZDKT010000054.1:0-6986 GCA_043802685.1 Candidatus Falkowiibacteriota bacterium
GACGCAATCTTAAAAAATCCTGCTCTTCTCACCTCGCGCGGAATCGGACCGAAAATCCTGGTGCCTTTCGGTTCCCTGGTTTTCTTATCAATAATAACGCATGCGTTTTCTCCGAATCTTATATAACTGCCGTCTTTGCGCCTAATCTCTTTTTTTGTTCTTACTATAACAGCTGGCAAAACATCGCCTTTTTTCACCATTGAATGCGGAGCGGCTTCTTTAACCGTAATTGTAATAACATCGCCTACTCCGGTAAAACGCCGTCTTGACGCGCCAGGCATGCCGATACACTGGACCTTTTTTGCCCCTGTATTATCCGCTGAATTTAATTTTGTTTGTACTTGAATCATTTCAGATTTCAGATTTCAGATTTCGGATTTCGGATTTAAAATAAATCGTCAATCGAAAATCGTCAATCGAAAATTAATAAACTACTCTCCATCGCTTGTCTTTACTCAATGGTCTGCACTCAATAAACTCCACTTTCTCGTCAACGCTAAACTTATTCTTTTCATCATGAACTTTATATTTCCTGCTTACCGTGTATCTTTTTTTATACTTAGGATGAATTTTAACATTATCAACCTTAACCACAATGGTTTTGTCCATTTTATCGCTCACGACAATACCTTGAAATTTTTTATTAATTACAGTTTTGTTATTCTCTCTATTTTTTTCTTTTTTATCGTTATTTATCATATTGTTAAATTGTTAAATTGTTAAATTGTTCTTGCCGCTGTCTTGCAGCAATGTAACAATTTAACAATGTAACAATTATTTTTTATTACTATTTAACAATGTTAAAATCCGCGCAATCTGCTCGCGTACTTTTCTTATCTCCCGCACATTCTTCAGCTGCTTATTGGCATCCTTAAAACGCAAATCTCTTAATTTATCCCGAGATTCTGCCAATGTTTTGTGCAATTCACTTTCTGTTTTCTTTTTTAATTCTTTAAATTCCATCTTTTCGCATAACGCGCAACGCATAACGCGCAACGCTGATTAATTTATATTAAAACTTTCAATTGATTTTGTTTAGTATTAAATATCTCCTTTTTTACCCTCCTTATTTTAATGTCTGTTATTCAATCATTATTTTACATAAAGATCAAATATCAAAAATCAAAATCCTTATTCGCATATTCGCAATTCGCAGATTGGCATTTATTAGCGGATTAGCATTATATCTTTACTATTTATTTACTAACAAATTTGCATTTCACCGGCAATTTATAAGCCGCTAAATTCATTGCCTTTTTCGCCACCTCCTCCGAAACTCCTTCCATCTCAAATAAAATCATGCCGGGCTTAACTACGACCACGTAATGGTCAACCGTGCCCTTACCTTTGCCCATTGGCATTTCGCCGCCTTTTTGAGTAACAGGCTTGTCAGGAAAAATTCTAATCCACAGCTTTCCGCTGCGCTGGACATAGCGGGTAATAACTCGCCGCGCGGCTTCAATTTGGCGGGAAGAAACCCAACAAGCTTCCAGGCTTTTCAGCCCAAAACTGCCAAAAGCTATGGTGGTTTTACGAGTCGCCTTACCACCCCTTTTGCCTTTATGCGACTTTCTGTGTTTTGTTTTTTTCGGCATTAACATACTTGTCTACTATTTCATATTTAAATTAATTCATTAAACTTTAGCTAATAATCATTTTTTACTCAGCACTCACGAAGTTACTTAGTTACTTAGTGATTGGGTGGTAATTTTAAAATCCTAATTAACTAATCCCTAAGCGACTAATTAACTAACTCTTATTTCATTCCTCCGCCTACCACTTCCCCTTTCCTCTCTTCTTCTTTCTTAAAAACTTCTCCTTTATAAATCCACGCTTTAACTCCTATGGCCCCATAGATTGTTCTGGCAGCTCCTCTGGCATAATCAATATCAGCGCGCAAAGTATGCAAAGGCACTTTGCCAAAAGTAAGCATCTCGCTGCGCGCGATTTCCGCTCCGTTAAGTCTGCCCTTGACAATAACTTTCACTCCCAAAGCTCCTGCTCTTGTTGAGCGATTTATCGCCTGTTTCATTATTCTGCGAAAAGGCATTCTCTTTTCCAAATCTAAAATTATTGACTGAACCAAAATCTGCGCGCTTAAATTAGGCCTGTCAAATTCAGTAATATTTAAATTTATTTCGCTTAATCTAATGCCGCTGGGACGCGACAAAAATTTCTTATGAATCTTCTTTTTCAAATCATCAACTCCCATTCCTCCTCTGCCTATAATCAGTCCCGGTTTGGCGGTAAAAATATTAATATTAATCTTATTGGCGCTTCTTTCTATCTCCACCCTGTCAACGCCCGCTTCCCTTAGGTCTTGAATTAAAAATTTTCTGATTTTAATATCTTGCGAGAATTTTTCAATATATTTTTTTCCATGGCTAAACCACTTAGAATGCCATGTTCTGGTTATCCCCATGCGAAATATTTTTGGATTAACTTTTTGTCCCATTTTTTAATTTCAGATTTATGATTTATGATTTTTATTAACCTATATATATTTTAAAAATTCTTAAATCTTAAATCTACAATCTTAAATCTTAAATAATTAGCCTGACTTGCGCCGAAACATCTTGCCAACAAAGCCCTTATGGCTCTTGCCTTCTATCTTGGTATGCCCGCCTCTTCCTTCGCCGCGCGGATCAACAATTTGCTTGTCTTTTTCTCCGCCAGCCGGCGGAGTGGATATTTCTTTTTCTTTTTCTTTCTTTGCTTCTTTTACTTTTACCGAATCTTCTCCTTTTGGTTTCGTTGTTAATTTAACCGGGGCTTCAATCTCTTGCTTTTTAGCTTCTGTTTTGCCGCTTTCTTTAATTTCTGCCAAAACTAAGCTTACATGGCTGGTGCGCTTGCGTATCGGAGTGGCTCTGCCGTGTGCCTTTGGGGTCCATCTATGCAAAGTCGACCCTTCATCTACTTTAATTTCTTTAATATATAAATTATTTTTTTTAATTTCAAAATCATGCTCGGCGCTTGCTACGGCTGAATTTATTAATTTAGTAATCGGCTTAACAGCAAGCTTGTTAACAAACTTAAGCTGATCAAGAGCAATCTCAACTTCTTTGCCCCGCGCAACATCAACTACCAGACGAACTTTTCTAGGAGACATTCTTATGTGTTTTGCTTTTGCTTTAATTTCCATAATGATTGATATGACGCTAATCTGCTAATAAATGCTAATATAGCGAATTGCTAATCTACGAATGTGATATGTATTTGTATATTCGTAATTAGCGGCATTCGCGTTTATTAGCGGATTAGCGTCACATTTTATTTTCCTTTCTCTTGAGTCTTAGCCATCTTGCCGCCGTGGCCGATAAACTTTCTGGTTGGCGAAAATTCGCCCAGCTTATGGCCTACCATATTTTCAACTACATAAACAGGAACATGAGTTCTCCCATTGTGCACTCCGATCGTAAATCCTACCATTTCAGGCGTAATTGTGCAAGCCCTATCCCAAACTTTAATAACAGTCTTGTCCTCCGGCTTTAACGCCTGGATTTTCTTTATTATTCTTAGATTGATATAAGGCCCTTTTTTTAAACTTCTTGACATATTTATTTAGTTAATTAGTTACTTAGTGATTAGTTAATTAGGGTGATAGTCAATTAGATTTTTTATCCCAATCACTAAGCAACTAAGCCCTAATTGACTACCTTCTCTTCTTTCCGCGTCTTTTAATAATCAATTTATCCGACGCATTGCCTTTCTTCCTTGTTTTAACCCCCAATGCCGGCCTGCCCCATTTGGTTTTAGGCGCCTTTAGCCCGATTGGCTGGTTTCCTTCTCCTCCGCCATGCGGATGATCGTTCGGATTCATTGCCTTGCCTCTGACAGTCGGCCTTATTCCCAAATGCCTGGTTCTGCCCGCTTTGCCTAATTTTATATGCTGCTTATCAGGATTGCTTGCTTTGCCAATAGTGCATAAACAATCTTTCTTTATCAGTCTTATTTCTCCGGAAGGCACTTTTATCTGCGCGTATTTTCCCTCAACTCCCATAACTTGAACTTCATTGCCTGCTCCGCGCGCGATTTTTCCTCCTTGACCCGGCTCTAATTCTATATTGTACACCGGAATACCGGCTGGAATATATTGAATAAGCATCGCGTTGCCTGTTTTCACTTCAATTTGCTTTTTAGAGCTGAAAATCTGCGAACCGACTTTTAATCCAATCGGCGAAATAATATATCGTTTTTCTCCGTCCGCGTAATTAAGCAAGGCGATTCTAGCCCCTCTGTTAGGATCATATTCAATAGACGCGACTTTAGCCGGAATATCAAATTTATCTCTTTTAAAATCAATAATCCTGATATTCCTCTTGGCTCCTCCGCCCCTGTGCCTGATCGTTATTTTGCCTCCGGAATTTCTGCCGCCTTGTCTTTTTTTAGCCACGATCAAACTCTTTTCCGGTTTTGTCTTTGTAATATCCGCAAAATCGTCAAAACTGGCTCCGCGCCGTCCCGGTGTTGTTGGTTTTACTTTTTTTATTGGCATATTATTTAATATTCATGTAATTATATAATGCAAATCTACAAATTATATGCGAATACTACAAATAGCTACAAATCGAATTAAATTATTTGCATAATTCTCATTTGCGGTATTTGCATACTAATTCGCGGCATTCGCATTATACTTTACACGCCTTCATAAACCTTTATCGTCTTGCCTTCCGGCAATTTAATAATCGCTTTTTTCCAATTTTTTCTTTTGCCTAATGTCCTGCCGCTTCGTGTTTTCTTGCCTTGCACTCTAATTATATTAACACTCATCGGCTTTATGCCATAAACCTCGGAAATCGCTTTTGCTATTTCAATCTTATTTGCTTGTGTTGAAACTTCAAATACATATTTATTTTCAGCGCCCAAATTAGTTGCTTTTTCCGTAATCAGCGGCTTAACTAAAACTTTATGGGCATTGCCGTATTTTTTAATTTTCTTTTTCTCATCGCTTTTTTCCGATTTATCGGTTTTCGCGGTTTTACGAACTTTTTCAACTTGGCCTTCTTCATATAAATCTTTCATACTCTGCTTTTTTTCGTCTTTTTTTTCAATATCAACCTTAACAGATTTTTCTTCCTGCTTTTTTTCGTCTTTTTCCTTGTCCGCCGTAGCTTTAGCAGAGGAGGATTTTTTAAATTTATCCAATAAACCCATATATAATTAGTTGCTTAGTTGCTTGGTTAATTGGTTGATAGGATATTTATGCTTTCCCAATACCTAATTAACTAATCCCTAATTAACTATTTTTATATCTTTCTTCTAATTTTTTAATCCCGTCAACCGTTAAAATCAAATTCTTGTATTTTAATATATCCAATAAATTAATATTTTCTAAATTAATAATTTCCACTCCCGCTAAATTTCTTCCTGAATACTTAACTTTGTCGTCCTTTTTTTCATTAATAATTAAAACACTGCGTTTAATATTTTTTGTGTTTTTGTGTTTTTGTGTTTTTCCGCCAGAGGCGGACCAGCCTTTGGCTGGCGTGTTTTCGTGTTTTTGCGCTGCCAAAATATTCTTTTCCAAGCAACTCAGCATTAGATTAAACTCCTTGGTCTTAAACTCCGCCATCTCTAATTTTTCCAAAACAGCCATATCGCCGCTTTCTACCCTGTCGCTCAATGCCATAAACATTGCTTTCTGCCTCATCTTTTTATTAATATTCTTTTTAAAATTTCTGTCTTTCCTCGGTCCGAATGTAACTCCGCCGCCGATCCAAATAGGAGATCGGGATGAACCAACCCTGGCTCTGCCCGTGCCTTTCTGGCGCCATGGCTTTTTGCCGCCGCCGCGGACTTCGCTTCTGTCTTTGGTATGCGCCAAAACTTGCCTTTCATTAGACATCTGCGCCACCATTGCCTGATGCACCAGCGCCTCGCTCGCTTTCACGCCAAAAACCTTATCGGCTAATTTCATATCACCGACCTGCTCCGCTTTTTGGTTGTAAATTTTAACTGATATTGACCCCGCGCCTTTTGAGCGGTTTTGTTTTTCTTCCGTTGTCATATTTATACATTTTTTATTTTCAACTCCGCTCAAAAGGCGCGGGGTTGACATATCTAAATAAAATTATTTTTTCTTCTCCTCTTTACTATCCTTATCTTTAACCTCTTCTTTTTTAATTTCTTTAATCTCCCCGACTTTCTCCGCCGCCTCCACCACAACTTTCTCAATATTTTCTTCCTTATTTTCGTGTTTTTGCGTTTCCGTGTTTTCCGTGTTTTCGTGTTTTCGTGTTTCAGTGTTTTCCGTGTTTTCGTGTTTTTGTGTTTTCTGTGTTTTTGTGTTTTCAGTGTTTTCGTGTTTTTGTGTTTCCGTGTTTTCGTGTTTTCGTGTTTTCTGTGTTTTTGTGTTTTGAGGCGAAGCCGAGTGTTTTTGTGTTTCCGTGTTTTCGTGTTTTTGTGTTATCATCAGCTCCCCTTCCCCGGAAATCAGCACCAAGCCATTACGCGCGCCGGGTACCGCTCCTTTTACGAATAATATATTATTTTCTTTATCCACTTCAACCACTTCCGAATTTTTCACAGTCACTTGATCGCCTCCCATTCTGCCGGACATTCTCATCCCCTTAAACACATGAGCCGGACCTGTTGATCCGATTGAGCCGGACATGCGAACCTGATCTTTGGTGCCGTGGGTTTTATTATGCCCGTGAAAACCATGCCTTTTAACAACGCCCTGGAATCCTTTTCCTTTTGAAACACCCTCAACCTGAATATTGTCTCCAGCTTCAAATGTGCTTACATCAATCTTATCGCCAATTTTCAATTGGCGTTCTTTGGCGTCTTGGGGCGTATCTGAAGAAATCCTAAATTCACGTAAAAACATGGATTTTACCCCTGCTTTTTTCATGTGCTTCAACTGCGGTTTCGCAATGTTTTTTTCTTTTCGTTCTCCAAATCCAACCTGAACGGCGCTGTATCCGTCTTTGTCATCGCCCTTAACCTGGACCACGGTGCATGGCCCTGCCTGAACGCGA
>JAZDKT010000055.1:0-4629 GCA_043802685.1 Candidatus Falkowiibacteriota bacterium
GTGTTTTTGTGTTTTCGTGTCGCAGTGCTCGTCCTTTTGTACGCTTGGCGCAACTGGCACATCGCCGACAATATCAATTTTCCAGCCGGTCAAACGGGCCGCCAACCTTACATTCTGCCCGGCCTTGCCAATGGCTAAAGACAGCTGGTCTTCAGTTACTTTTACGATAGCTTTTTTTTCTTTTTCATTAATTTCAACACTAAGGACTTTGGCAGGAGCTAAAGAATTTGAAACAAATTTTTTCCGGTCTGCATCATATTCAATTATGTCAATTTTTTCTCCTCCCAACTCGCTGATAACGGTTTGAATCCTAGCGCCTTTCTGGCCTACGCACGATCCTATTGGATCAACATTTTCACCATTGGCTGAAACAGCAACTTTAGAGCGGCTGCCTGCTTCGCGAGCCACGGCTTTTATTTCAACCAGACCGTTTGATATTTCCGGAATTTCCAAATAAAAAACTTTTTTCAAAATTTCATCGGAAGTGCGGGATAAAATTATTTCCGGGCCTCGCGCGCCAAGACGCACTTCTTTGACATAAACTTTTATTCTTTGTCCCGGATTATATCTCTCGCACTTAATTTGCTCTTCTGCCGGCAAAATTCCCGTTGTCTTGCCCAGGTCAACCAAAATCATCCTGCCTTCCTGACGCTGCACCGCTCCGGAAATTACTTCATGCTCTTTTCCTTTAAATTCATTAAAAACCATTTCCCGTTCGGCTTCACGCAATTTCTGAATAATAACCTGCTTGGCAGTTTGCGCGGCCATGCGGCCGTAAGAAGATGGAATTTTAAGCTTAAGCTTAATTTCATCTCCGATTTTCACGGTTTTTTTAATTAATTTGGCATCTGAAAATTGAATTTCCGTCCTGGGATTAAACTTTCTTTTTTCTTCTTCCGGCTCTTCTTTTAATAAAGATGCGTCTTTTTCATGCTCTGCCATTTTCGTGTTTTCGTGTTTTCGTGTTTTCGTGTTTTCGTCCGCCTTCGCTAAAACTTCGGCGGATAAATGTTTTCGTGTTTTTGTGTCCTCTTTGCTCTCTTCTTTAACTTTTTCTTCATCACAATCACCCTCCTCATCCTCAGGCATGTCTTCAACAACTGCCTTAACATCAAAAACTTTTGATCCGCTGATGTCTCCGCTGAATTCAACTTTTATATTTTGGTTCTTCTCGCCATAATCCTTGCGGTAAGCCGCGGCCAAAGCCGACTCAACAGTAGCAATAACCGCTTCGTAGCTTAAGCCTTTCTCGTCGCAAATTTGCTTAATGGCGCTGTTTATATTATCTTTGTCTGGATTGTCTTTATTGGACATAAATTTTGGATATAACGCAAATCTGTCCCGCGGGATTGCGGGATAGGTTCGCATTTTATGTATTAAAAAAAGCCAGTTTGTTTATAAAACAACCAGCTTTTATGATTTAACATTAACACAGTAAAAAATTTCTGTCAAGGTTAAGAAAAAATTATTTTCCCATTTCGTCCAGTTTCATGGAAAGCAATTTGCTTACTCCGTCGTCTCCCATTGTAATGCCGTATAAAATGCTGGCTCTTCGCATAGAGGCGCGGTTATGCGTTACCACGATAAACTGCGTTTTATGGGAAAGGTCGTCTAATATTTTTGCCAATCGTTCTGAGTTGGCCTCGTCCAGCGCCGCGTCAACCTCGTCCAAAACCACGAAAGGCGATGGATTCGCGCTGATAATAGCGCAGATTAAGGCAATAGCGGCCAAGGCTCTTTCTCCTCCCGAGAGCATGGAAACTGACTTTATTTTTTTGCCCGGAGGCGTTGCTTGTATCTCAACGCCTGCCAGACCGGTCGCATTATGCTTCTGTAAAAATTTAATTTTTTTATCATCCGGCTTGGCCGCCGCGGGTTCAACATTGTTTTCACCGTTTTCACCTGATGCTATTTTGCCTTCCCCGGCTTCATCCGAGGGATCTTCCATTACTTTAATAATTTTAGCCCGCCCTCCGTTAAAAAGTATTTTAAAATATTCTTCAAACTTAACGGAAATTAATTTAAATTCCTTGTCAAACCTTTCTTTAATCATAATGTCCAGCTCTTTAACAATCTCTTCCAGCGAACTTATCGCTTTTGTTAAATCGCTTGCTTGGCCGTCTAAAAAATCAAAACGTTCCTTGGTTTCCGTATATTCTTTTTCAATCTCCGGATCAATTCCGCCGATCAAATCAAGCTGCCTTTTTAATTGGCTTATTTGCCCGCGAACCTGCTCTTGATTAATATCCGCGTTGCTTTTATGCTCCTTTACGCCTTTCAAGCCGCCTAAACTATTTCTTATCTCAATTTCTAAATTTTCCAAATTAGTTTCATGCCTGGTTGAGTTTATTTTTATTTCGCTGAGCCGGCTGCTGAGCTGGTTGGCTTCGCTTTGCATGCTCTGAATATCCTTTTGCAGAACAAATAAACGGTTCTTTTTTTTATCTTCCTCGCTGGCGTAAGAATTTATTTTCTCTTTTAAGCTTTTAATTTCACCATCAAATGCTGCCAATTTATTTTTTAATTCTGTTGCTTCTTTTTCGCTTTCAGCCGAGCCAAATTGCTTTTCATGCGGCTTTAGCTTAGCATTAATAGATTTTATTTCCTCTTGTATCCTGTCTGTTTCTCCTCCAAGCAGTTTGGCTCTTTCATGCCAAGCGGAGACCCTAAGCTTGCTCTCGCTGATTTTAGTAATCGTTTTTTCTTTTAAGCCGGCCAAATTAATTAAATCGTTTTTAATTAAATCCATGCGGCTCTTGCCGTTGATTTGCTTGGAATCAGTTAGCGCCTTTTCCAGTATTTTTTTCGCTTCCTCTAAAAAAGATTTGGCAATATTCGCGTCTTGCTCGTCTTCCGCTTTATTTAAATTTTCCAGCGCTTTTTTTAAACACTGCAATATCTCATCCAATTCTATTTCGCCTGCCAAATCGAATTTATCCAAATCATCATTTAATTTATTAATCTTATTGTTAATGCCGAATTCCTCTGTCTCTAAATCCTCCAATTTTTCTCTCTCGGGCTTTATGTTGATATTCAGCTTGTTAATTTCCTCCTGCTTCATCGCCAAGTCTCCAGCCAGCTCTTCTTTTTTATTGGCAAGCCAAGAAATATCAAAATGGCCGCTGGCCTCCAATTTTAATTCAAACTGGGCTTCCAGCCGAGCTATCTGTTTGATTATGGCGTCTTTCTTTCCTTGGGCTTCTGACAATTCTTTCTGCCACTCATCAAACTCATGATTTTCTTTTTCCCGCGCTTCCATTTTATCAAGCTCTTTATTTAAAGATTCTATTTTCTTTTCTTTTTCTGTTTTTATTTTTTCAATCTCTAAAAAATTCTTATTATATTCATTGAATTTGTTGTTAATCTCGCGCCAAATTTTACTGTAATAATCCAGCTGCAGCGCTTTTAGCTCGGTTTCAATCTCCCCTCGCTTTTGCAGTTTACTTACCTGTCTGGTTAAACTTTTTAGCCGCGGCTCTATTTCAGACAAAAGCATGCTGGCTTGGTTAAGATTGTCATAACTGCTGCGCAGCTTATTTAATGAATCATCGCGCTTTATCTGAAACTGCTTAACCCCGGTGGCCTCATCAAAAAATTCTTTGCGCTCGGAAAGAGAAGTATTTAAAAACCCCTCTACCATTCCTTGGCCGATCACGCTGTATGTCTTTTGCCCGAATTTGGCCTTAGCCAGCATTATTTGAATATCAGATAAACGCGCCCGATTGTTATTTATTAAATATTCGCTATGACCTTCGCGGTATAATCTGCGGGTCAAGACTATTTGCGAATAATTAGACAGCTCGCTTTTAGATTCCTGACCCAAATCAATAGCGCCGCTTTCATTATTAAGATAAAGCGAAACCTCGGCCATGCCCAGCTTGCCTTTTTTATCCGAGCCGGAAAAAATTATATCCTCACTCTTTTTTCCCCGCAAAGCTTTCATGCTCTGCTCTCCCAGCGCCCAGCGCACGGCATCAGCCACATTAGACTTGCCTGATCCGTTAGGCCCGACAATCGCGGTAATGCCCCGCTTGTCTTCTCCCAGCATGCCGGGAAAAACCAGAGTATTTTTATTGGCAAAAGATTTAAATCCTTGTATTTCAAGTTTTTCTAGATACATATTTTCGCGTAACGCATAACGGGGAACGCATAACGAGTATTTTTCGTTATGCGTTATGTGTTTTGCGTTCTATGAATATATTATACAACAATCCGGCAAAATTAAAAAGCGCAAAACAAAAACACCGCAGTTTCCCGGGTGTTTTGCCGCATCCCCATGCTATGCCCGTTAAATAATTTTAACGGGCAAAGAAAGGGAGAGCTGCGCTAGATACTTGATCTTCAATCTTTTTGTAAAGCCAAGCAGCCGGCGCAGCTCGTTTATTTTGTTTGAAAGAACCATTTTATAGCGGCGTTGTTATTTCAGCCGCGAATAATATTTAAAAAAATATTAAACTAAATGTTCACAATTTTGGCTATATGACGGCACTGAAAAATTATTATCCATTCTTTCAAGGCGGTATAATTGCTTATTCAACTGCTGTCCGCTTATTTGTCCGTTAACAACTGACTGATGCGCAACACTTAAAATCTGCGCGCTGATTGCTACAATAAAAAAAGCAATGGACA
>JAZDKT010000056.1:0-17195 GCA_043802685.1 Candidatus Falkowiibacteriota bacterium
TACTATTCCCATTCATTCAGGAAAAGACATATCCGCGGGAACCCTTAAATCTGTTTTAAGAGATATAAAAATTTCCACCAGCGAATTTATTGAATTCATAAAAAAATAATCCTCTTTTTAATTCCTCCATAAATTTCAATGAACCTTTCCGCTAATTCGGCGGTTTTTTTTGTTTTAACTGCAAAAATTTTTTGTTTAAAAAAATAAAAATCAACACAGCGCAAAACCCGTATCCTTTTATAAAAATAATTCGTGTAGTTAAAACTCGCACGGTTCTTAATCACTCATTCCCCCTTCCCGATTTGAAAAATCGAGGAGGGGTTTATCAGTAATCAAGACCGAAAAACTTTAGTTCTGGACGTAATTGATCAAGCCAGTTTCAAGCAAATAATCTGCTTGATTCCACAATTCGTAAACAAGATATGAACATTTTAATGTTTTAAAATTCACTCTCTTGCCAATATCTAAAAAATGAATAGTAATGTTATCTGAAAATTGTTCTATTCTAAATTTATCTATTAACGAAGCGGCTAAATCAATTTTAATTTCCGAATTTTTCGCAAACTCCTTAAAATAAATAAAAAGCAGCATTCCATGCTCACTCCGCCCAGCGGCGGAAACTTATAATTCAAAACCAAAATTTTTTTTATTGTTTTTATCCATTATATTTTTTATATTTTTATCGTTAATTCCAACTTTTATGCGACTGCCGCCAAACACCGGTTTGTCCTAAATTCCATAATATCTACATCAAAAAATCTTTATAGTTATCACGATTAATCAAAGTGACGCTGCTATTTCTATATGCTAAAAATTCTTTAGGCGCCGGCGCCTTGCCCTTGCCCCATTTAAACTCATATCCATCCAAGCGATCATTATACTCTTCCGCATAGTCAACTTCTTTTTGATTAAGCGTTCGCCAAAAATATTTTTGACAGGATAAATTATCAGTTTGGATTTTTTTTAAGCGTTCGCTAACACAAAAATTTTCCCACAGCGCGCCAACATCATCACGCACCGCCAATTCGTTATAACGGCTAATCAAGCTATTTCTAATACCCAAGTCCACAAAATATATTTTTTGCTTTTTAACAATTTCCTTGCGTTGATTGCGGCTATAGGCGCGCAATCGAAAAATTATAAAAGCCTTTTCCAAAATATCCAAATAATTGACAATCGTATCGCGACTGCACTGCAAATTGACCGCCAACTCATTAATCGACACTTCATTCCCAATCTGCAAAGCTAATAATTGCAATAATTTTACCACTAATCCTGATTTCTTAATACGGTCAAAAATTAAGATATCTTGATAAAGATATTTATTGCTCAAATTGTCTAAAAGCTGACGCGCCTCAGGCTGACCGCTTTTTATTATTTCCGGATATAATCCATAAATCAATAAATTCTCTAATTGCCCATCAAACTCGTAATTTTTATAAAAATTCTTTAACTCGCGCAAAGAAAAAGGATATAGCGTAAACTCCAATGCCCTACCCGTCAATGGTTCATTAACTTGATTAGCTAAATCAAAAGAAGATGAACCAGTGGCAATAATTTGCATATCCGGATAAGTATCAAGTAATATCTTTAAAATCAAACCAATATTGTTAACCTTTTGCGCCTCATCCAAAACAATTAAACGACCATTGCCTAAAAATTTTTTTAAGGCCGCGGGATCTTCTTTCTCTATGGCCTGCCGAATAGAAGCAATCTCACAATTAAAATAATCCCCTAATCTACCGTGCTTTTTTAGAAATTTTTTAGCCAAAGTTGTTTTACCAACTTGTCGCGCGCCATAAAGAATAATAATTTTCCCCCTGAATAACCAATTTTCAATATTATTTTCAATATCGCGTTTTATTTGCTTATTTTGCATAAAATAATAATTAGCTTAAAAACAAACAGCAATTTTAGTATATAATATTGATGTTTAAACTACAATTTTATTATATAATATCAATTATTATCTGTCAACTAATCGCTCAATCACCTCTTTAATGTCATAAACTGTAATTCAAATTCATAACTCAAAACCAAAATTCTTTTTTATTGTTTTTACTCATTATTGCTTGCTTATAATTTTAAACTCAAGTTTTTCCAGCTGATTTTTGATTTCCGCGCCGCTTAATTCCTCGGTATAATGTATGCTTAATAAATCTTTTTGTTTTTCTTGTTTTGCCAGCTCCCAATTACTCAAAATATTCTGTTTACTTATTGAATTCCGGATTTCCTTTTTTCTAACCAAATCCAATACCTCGCTTAAATTAACTGATAATTTTCCAATAATCATAGCAAAATCATAAAAATCCCTATAACGCACACGGTCGCTCATGGCTCTAACTTTTTCCGCTGTAATTTCTCTTATATCCATTACCCTGACTTTAGTTTTAATTCCGTAGGCATTTTCATAATTTAATTCCAACGGAGGCAAAACAACATTTTGCAAAAAATCAATTTCCACCTTCATTGAATTTGGCTGAACAAGAGGTCCAGCGTATTGCAATTTTTCAATTTTTATCGTTGCTCCGGAAATATAATCTTTTTTTATTTTTAAAAAATCAAATTTAGAAAAAATATTTTTCACTTCTTTAAGCTCAATTTTCTTGGCATTGCTTGAAAAATCTAAATCTTCAGAAAATCTCAGTTGAGGCAAATAGGCATGATACAAAGCCGTGCCACCTTTAAAAATAAGCTGATTTTTCATTGAAGACTTAAAAATAATTTTTGAAATTAACGCTAAAAAATAATCCTTTTCAGCGACAGCCAAAGGATATTTTAATTTTTTGTTCAACAAAATAAGCTCTTCTCTATTTAATAATTCTATCATCATAATACACGCGCCACTTTGCATTAAATATTTTTGATTCTTTTGTAAATTTTGAAAAACCTTTGCGCTGTTTGACTCTTTCAAATAGTTTATTTGAATCAATGTTTATTTGATCTAAAAGAAAACCGACTTTTCTCTGTATTGAAACGCCGTATTTCAAGGCATATTCCTGTAATTTAACAAAGTTAATTTCATTTTTATGCTCTTTGATTTTTTCAAACACTAAACTCGCGGAATAAAAACTTTTATCTAAATACAAATAATCAATGAGCGCTTTTTCAGCCGTGGCGATATTCACGAGTTTTCCGGCTTGCCGAATTTGAGTAAATCCAAAAAAATATTTTTTTGCGATTTTTGCAAAATGAAATTCATGATTTTCAAATTTATATTTTTTACTGAATTTATAATTAATGACGACCACTATTTTAGCATATTGATCAAACATCTGATAATGATTCAACGCTGAATGAAGCGATATGTAAGAATCTTTATTGATAGCTTGGGCGATTATCAACAAGGATATATCGCTTACCGATCTTGATGCCATGCTTTCAATAATCAGATACAGCCCTTTTTTAATACGCAAAAACCATCCTGCCTCGTATAAGACCTGTATTCTGTTATGCGCTGATGCTTCACTGTATTCCCCGGTAAAAACACTCATTAAATTGTCCGTAGACACAATGCGTCCAAATCGCAATATAACTTGTTCTATGATTTTAACGTCTTTTTTGCTTAATATTGTATTTTTCATTTTTAGTTATTAATTATAAATGATGTATATCTATAATCAGTATATACTATTTATATAATATTTGGTTATTTAAAAACTTATAATTCAAAACCAAAATTCTTTTTTATTGTTTTTATCCATTATTGCTTGCTTATAATTTTAAACTCAAGTTTTTCCAGCTGATTTTTGATTGAAGACTTAAAAATAATTTTTGAAATTAACGCTAAAAAATAATTCTCTTCTTTAATTTCTTAATGATTTCAATGATTTTTTTCCGTCTATTAGCGGTTTTTTTATTTAAATTTTATTTATTTTTGCGCAGATTATGAACAATATTTTTTCATTATTTTTGCCAATTCTTTTGGATTATATTTTTCGTCTTTGGCGAAAACTCCTCTTCGGAGCCGCAAGAGCATGCCCTTTTTTACATAATAAGCGATTTTGCTTTTTAGATTGTTTTTATTTTTTCCCGCCACAAAATGGCAATGTCTTTCACTGTCAAAACAGTTTTGGGAGACTGGTAAAGTTTTAGTAAAGTATTATCCATAAACTAAAAGTAATAATTATTCTTACTTACAGTATATATTTTACTATTTTTACTGTCAAGCAGTTGTATTAAATTTTCAGCTAATACTAAAGAAAAAAAACATGAGAAAAAAAAGTTTGCCATTATCGCTTAAATCACAATTTTATTTTTTACAATTTCATTTGTTTTTGCGCAAATTATCAACAACATTTTAATGAAAAAGTCAAAGCAGCGGCCAGCCAAAGGCATTAAGTTGTAAAATAAAATTAAAAGTATAAACAACGTTATTATATCTAACGTTTTAATCAATTTATACACACACATTAGCATATTTTAGCTAAACCATAAAGCTTTCCAGTAAAATTTTTCAAATACCGCAAAAGGCGAGGATCGCAATCCTCGCCTTTTTAAATATTTGTAGATTTTCTTGCTTAGTATAATTTGCTTATGCCGGCGATAAAAAATTTATTCTGCTATCGGCAATCCAAATCCGGCTTCTATGTCGTCTCCTGGCTGTCCGTAGTCATAGCCAATCTTTGCCAATCCTTGCAGATATGTTCTTGTTTCACTTGCTGAATTTTTCCAGTCTCTTGCCGCAAGTCCGGTTATGTGTGGCGCCGCCATTGAAGTTCCTGAAATTGTGTTATAGCAACCTGTTTTCCAAGCAGATTCAACATATACTCCTGGCGCCGCAAACTCAATTTCTCTTTCTTGTATTATCCAGTCACCAACATTCAAATCAGAACCTCTTGATGAGAAATCTGCAATATTATCTGATGAATCAAATGCTGCTACTGCTACTACATTAATATTTGCCGCAGGATAACCAATACTATCCTCTGAAGGACCGCTATTTCCTGCTGAAGCAATAACTAACACACCCTTGCTAACAGCATAAGTAATTGCATCTTTCATTAAGGAACTTTCTATAGAGCCGCCTAGACTCATTGAAATTATTTTTGCGTCATTATCTGCCGCGTATTCAATACCTTTCGCAATATCATCTGTGTATCCACTTCCTTTTCTATTCAAAACTTTTATTGCCATTAATTTTGCTTCCGGCGCAACACCAACTATTCCCAAACCATCGCTTCCGCCATTGGCTAAAATTGTTCCTGCGACATGGCTTCCGTGTCCATTATCATCATCACATGATCGATATCCGAAGGCCAAACAACTATCTATGTTTTCTACTAAATCCGGGTGATCTCGGTCAACTCCTGTATCCAGTACTGCCACTAGTATGCCTGTTCCGCCTTTGCTTCCGCCTACTTTATTTATTCCCCATGGCATTGTATTGGACGGTAAACAATCTCTTGTTGGTTCTGGTTCTGCCGGACAATCTTCTGGACAACTTGCAGTTGTTTCATTAATATCACAAGTTCCATCGCCACAATAAGATTCCGGTGGCGGTGTAGTTGAACAATCTTCTGGACAAGAATCAGCGCTTTCACTTGGATGACATTTTTCATCTCCACAATAAGGTTTTGCATTTATGGAATATATCTGTACTTTTTCAACATCTACGCCAAATTTGTCCAGAACTTTCAATTGTCCTGGTGATAGGTCTGTTGTAAATCCTCTATCAAAATTGTGCTTAACGCCATACATCATCTTAAGTACGTCGCTATTTGACTTTACTAAATATCTGGAATTCTCGTCTCCTGCTTTTTCCATTCCTGCCGCCGCAACAATCCCTCCGGCGGCCAGCATCATACCTAAAATTAAACTAAAAATTAATAATTTCTTCATAGTTTTTTATGATTGTTTTAAAGAAAAATTTCCATTAAAACAATCTGTTAATTTAAAATAAAAACTTGACCCTTTCTTTAATTATAGAATATTCAGATAAAAAGTCAAATTCTTTTTAACATCCTGACTAAAAAATTAATAAATATAAAAAAACCGAACAAACTGCCCGGTCCAGGAATATTTTTTGGAAAAGAAAAAAGATTGAGAGTTTTTGTTTGGGGTTTATTGTTGGGATTTATTGTTTTGGGTTGCGTTTACTTACTTGAGTTATCCGCTTAATAAACCTTTTTGATTGTGGTTGAAGTTTGTTATTGTTTTTTTTGATAAGTTGTTTTTTGTGTGGTGGGAATTTTTTAGAGAAAGTTGGTGGATATGGTTCTAAACTTTTTTAAGTTCAAAACGATATCCGCCAGCCTATGCTCTATTCCCTTTTAAACTTCAATCTACTCTCAATCTTGTCTTTATATTAGCATACATAAATAATCTGTCAAGTCCGCTAACACTAGCTAATTTTGACTAACTTAAATTTATTTTAATTTAAAGAATGCGGAGTTATTCACAGGTATTCTAAACAAACAACTGGGCGAACGGCTCCATGAATAGCGCTTCTTTTACTTCATCATCAGATATAAGATTGCGCTTATTTAAAATTTGAATCAGCTTTTTAACTTTTGTATCTTCTTTCCGCGTTAAAACAACCAAATCGCCGCGCAAATCAGCTAATTTGTCGTCAAGGTAATCCTTGGTAACCATGTTAGACTCAACCTTTCCCAAGCGGGATTCAACCTTTTTAAAATGCTTGTCAGTATCAAAAGAAAACGCGTTAATCGCTTTAAGTATTTCTTTATTCGTCGGCTCTCCGCTTTTTTGTTTTATTTTTTTTGAATCCATGTTATTTTTTAAACTAACTAAAATCCCGGGAATTGGCTTCTTACTGTCTGCTTATCGCTTTCTTCCGTCAAAATATTTAGCAATGAATCCACCATGGTTCTCATTTTGCCTGTTTCGCCCAGCTTTTGATAAAGCACCGCCAAGCTGTAAAGCGAATTGGCGTGGTTTGGTATTGCCTGCGTAATGCTCAAGAACGCCTGCTCGGCCATATTCAAATCTTCATTGCGGCTGATCGCGCCGACAGACGGCTGGCTGGCTTGGACGCTCAGCTCATCTTCCTCGTTTTCGCCAACGGTAATCTCTTCCGCGGCTGTCTGCGATATATTCGGCTGGACCACTCCCCTGTTGAAATAGAGGCGGCCTAATTCAAATCTATAATTCACATTATTCCTGTCGGCTATTACCGCTTTTTTAAGCTGTTCAATCGCCTCGCCATTGTTCGCTATGCTCTCGTAAGCGACTGATTTGCCGTAATACGCGGCGGCCAAATCGGATTTTTTCGCGATTGCCTCATCGTATTTTTTAATCGCTTCCCGGACAAAATATTCTTTTTCCGCCTGGTCGGATTCTGTCCTTGCCTTGGCCATGTTTATCAAAGCCAGGCGCGTATACGGCGTTGGATTATTAGGATCAAGATCAGCTACTTTGTTGTAATAAGTTTCCGCCCACTCCAAGGCGCCCCTGATATAGAAAGAGGAATTTTCATAAATCAATGCCAGCGCTTCATTGCCGCTTGCCTTATTCGGCGCTATTTCAACCGCTTTTTTGCCGCGCTCAATAGACATGCTTAAATAATTCTCAAAACCCTGATTGTTGTTCTGCGCCTCGCGGTTGGCCAAAGCCATGTAATTATTGGCTAAATTGATATAATAAACATCCCGATACGGAGCAAGCACAATGGCTTTTTCCAGTTTTTCTATCTTTTCTTCCAAGGTCGCCGCGCGCAAACTATCGTTGACATAAACATCGGCTAAATACATCTTGATGCCCAAGGTGAACAAAACAACCACGCCGGCGCTTACGCACAGAAAAATGGCGGCCAAAGCCAAAGCGTACTTCGGGGAAGTTCTAAAAGATAAATTTATTGAATTGAATTTTTCCGGATAAACTATGATGGCGGACGATACTGCCAAAGTGGAAATTAAAACAGCAAATAATATCATCCCGCTGCTGAATGAAAACAGAAGTGAAAGGATAAAAACCGCGATAAATCCGGAAAAAAGCGCGAGAAGAATTGAATGGACTTCCTTTTCGGCGGTTTTAATTAATGCTATAAAGCAAATTGATATCGCGATCAAAACTACTACCGTGAATAACAAAGCGCCTAATATTCCAATATTCGCCAAAAGCTCAAACAATGCTCCGCTGGCGCTGTCAAAACGGACATTCCACAGAGGAGAATTGTTAAATGCCAAATCTTTGTATTTGGTAAAGCTGTAATAAAAAGTGGAAGGCCCTGATCCGAAAAAAGGATCCTGCGCCAAGCTGGCTTTGGCAATATCCCATGAAGCGCCGCGGGATAAGCTTACTTCGGCCGGCAAATTCAAAGTTACAAAATTAAAATTGCCCAAAACCAAAAGTATGATAAGCAACAAAAACGCAGCCAGCGGAATAACCAAATTATTCTGTGAAATTTTAATAATTTTTGACAGAAAAAACATTAAAACAATTACAATGCCTATAATGGCGGCGGGTAAAAAAGCAAAGCCCTTCAGGAGCGCCAGAACCGCCAAAGAAACTAAACTAATGGCTAATAGAAGTATTTTAATAAAAACCGCTATAAAATTATTTTTTAACCCCGGATGCATCTCTTTGAGCTGAGCCGCTCCCACCACGAACAACGGCAAAACGCTCGCTATAAACACGGTAAGCGCTGACGCGGAGCCAAGAGTATTAAAGCTGATCGCTTTTGTAATCGCGAAAGGAAGAATAAAAATTCCCATTAGCTGAAGCAGTGAATAAACCGCTATCAAGCCGCTTGAACAAACCAAAGACCAAAATATCAGCTTGATTCTATTGACATTGATATTATTAACTATTAAATAATAAAACAGCGCGAAAATAACAACGGCCGCCAAACTTTTGGCTGAATTTCCATAAGCGCCTATCAAGCTGTCTTTGTAGTTGGAAGACAAAATTGTTGAAACAGCCGCGGAAACGACTAAGGCCATAATCGGCCAATCCAGCGGGGTGCGCTTCAACTTCAGCTCCCCTTCCGTAATTCCTTTTGTTACCCAGGCCACGGTTCCTATCAGCACTAAAAAATAAAACAACATCATTTTTTCAAAACCCATTCCTTGAGCCACGAACCCGGTAAAAAATAGCGGGCAAAGAAAGAAAATAAGCGTAATGGCGCTTACGATAATAAAGTCCAGCGCTTTAACTCCTGTTTTCTTGTTTGTTAAAGCGGATTTTAAGCCGTTTGTCATAATGAATGATATGGACTAATAGCACCGGTTTATTAAAGCCGGGATACCACATATCCACATAAAATAATATTTATAATTTGATTATATCACAGATAATTTTTATTGTTAAATCAATTTATTGGTTTATTCTTTTATTTTCAGGGCTTACGCGTTTTAACAAAAATAACAATTATTTTGGTTTAGACTAAATAATGAAAATACAAGAGTATGAAAATATAAAAATAAAATATTTTTTTAATACTCAAAGATGTTTTTATATTCTTGTATTTTCATAATTTCATAATTCTTGCATTTCAATATACGGCAGGAATAAATTTTATTAATTACCAAATAGCGCAAACACATAATTTCTAAAATTACAAACAGCCATCCCCTATGCCGATCCTTATGTTATTCATAAGCTTAAAATAAAATTCTAAATTATGCAAGCTGGCCAAGCGCCGGCCAAGCGGCTCGTTGATTTTAAACAAATAATGCAGATACGCTTTTGAATATCCGCGCAGCTCCGGCAATTTTGAATCCGGATTTATCGGGCTGAAGTCTTTTTCAAATTTCGCGCGATTAATATTTATCGTATTATAAAAGTTTTTCCAATCTATACCTCCCCCAACCCCTCCTAAATAGGAGGGGGGCTCGTCTCTATCTTCCCTCAATTCCCCTCTCCTGTTTAGGAGAGGGGTTAGGGGTGAGGTAAAAAGCCGCCCGTGCCTTCCCTCTCTCGTCGGTATAACGCAGTCAAACATATCAACCCCGCGCTTAACCGCTTCAACTATGTTTTCCGGATAGCCGACTCCCATTAAATACCTTGGCTTATTTTCCGGCATTTCCGGAACTAAATAATCCAAAACTTTATACATGTCAATGCTGGATTCCCCCACTGACAGCCCGCCTATGTTATATCCGTCCCAGCCGATTTTAACTAAATCTTTCAAGCTCTTCAACCTTAATTTTTTGTCCAAACCGCCTTGTATAACGCAAAATACTAATGGCTTTTTACCTTTTGTTTTATTATAAAAATTTTTTGTTTTTTTCGCCCAATAAGATGTTAATTCAACCGCCTTTTTTAAGTCTTCTTTTTTCGCGGGCAAAGCAGGGCATACATCCAGGCAGACAGCGATATCAACTCCAAGATCAATCTGTATTTTCAGCGCTTTTTCCGGAGTCAAATAATATTCTTTGCCATCTATGTATGATTTGAATTTTACGCCGTCCTTTTCCAATTTTACCAAACTTTTTCCTGATTTGCTTTTATTCCCGGATAATGAAAAAATCTGAAAACCGCCGCTGTCAGTCAAAATCGGCTTCTGCCAATTCATAAAATCATGCAATCCGCCTGCTTGCTTAATTATTTTTTCTCCCGGCTTTAGCATGAGATGGTAAGTGTTGGCCAGCAATATTTCCGCGCCTATCTTGCCGACTTCTTTTGTTGAAACATGCTTCACCGCCCCTTGCGTGGCGCACGGCATAAAAAACGGAGTTTTAATACTGCCGTGAGCAGTCTTTAATACTCCTAAACGCGCCTGTGATTTATTTGATTTTTTTATAATTTTAAACATTGCTTTAGTTAATCAGTTGCTTAGTTACTTAGTTTTTATATAATTCACGTTAACTTGTACAAAAATCAGTAAACTCTATCTAATTACTAAACCAATTAAAATAAAAAAGCATTCAACTAATTAACTGATTAACTAATTAACTAATCAACTACCCGCCCATCGCTCTCCACGATTTCGTCGTCTTCCAGTTTTGTGGTTTTCGCGCTTACTGTTTTATTGATAGAATCTTTTGTTTCGTAATCAATGGCCTGCGCGATGGTTCCCGGCAGAATGACCATTATTTTATTAATATCATCGGCTGTCGGCGTAATGCTGATATTAAATTCAGCATCCGCGCGGTAAATAGTGTTTGGCAAGCGGCCGATTTGCCAAACCACATTGCCGGTTTCGCTGTCATACTCCACGCTGCCTACTGAAGCGCGATTTTTATTATCCCATTGGACATAGGCCGGCAAACCGGCTATAACCTGCAAATCGCTTAATTCATGCAAATTATTCGTTATAGTCCAATATATTTTATAGCTTGTTGTTTCGCCTGCTTTAGGCGGCAAAGGGCCGCTGCCAACCGCAATATTGTCGTCGTTAAAATACCGAGCTTGCTCGTCTAATTGCAAATCGCTGTTTATTTTATTGATTATTGTATTACTGCGCGTATCTTCCCTAGATTCGCCTTCCTTCGCGTCTGCCTCCTCTTCCGCATTATCCGGAGCTCCTCCAATGCTGTATTGGGCATAGCTTTTTACCTGATATGTTTTGTTCAAATCAATGTCTGATAATGGAGATACCTGAATAGAAAAATCAATAACTCCTTCATCATTCATGTCCAAAGATTCCAGCAATGGCAGCTCTTCTTTGCTCCAGCTTATGGTATTGTCCTTGGTTTTGCCGCTGTTTTTATCGCTGAGTGAAGACCAATCCAAAAATTCGCTTTCCAGCACAGCCATAATCACTATGTTTTTCATCTCGGCTTGGCCTTTGTTGGCGTAAACAATAGAATAATTCAAAGTTTGGCCGAAATCTATGCCCTGATCCAACTGCGACCCGTTGATGATTAAATTCAAATTTAAATCGCTCTTTATAACTTCATAATTGATTATCTCTTCTTTGAATAAATAATATTCTTTAGCCGAACCCGCTGACGCGCCGCCGCCGTTCATAATCAAATGCTCAAACTTCATGATTATATCCTGGCTGTCTGACACTTTTTCAATAAACTTAAATTTTATTTTAATTTCTTGCTCCTCTTTGCTTGCTTCGCTTACCTCCCAGACGCCGGGCTTCGCGTATTTTATATATTCTTTTTCCGCGCCTTGGTACAAGCCGCTGTTTGGAGAAAAATCAACATTATCGGCCGAATCAATGGTCAAGCGAAAATTATTAATATAGCTTTCTTCATCTTGCTTATACTTGATTATTATTTCGTTTTCATCTCCCACCAGCGCGCTGGTGGAGTTTACGAAAGAAAATTCTATTCCGCCGGCTTTGATGATATTTTCAAAACTGAAAGATTTCTTGAATTCGCTGGAAAAATTAGCAGGCGTCCATGTTATGTCCGCCAGCAGTATATTGCGCTGATCAACAATTCCGATTATCTTGCCCTTAATCTTTACGCTCCCGCCGGATCCGGCGGCCACTCTGTCAAAATGCCAAGTATCTTTTCTCTCCGCCGCGAAAGGCTCGCTGTCTAAAAAAATAAAATTTTTGGGATAAATTAATTTTATCTCAACATTATTTATATCCACTCTTTCCAAGTTTTTATAATCAACGGTATAAAAAAATTCTTCTCCGGCCGCCACTTCGTTCTCGGCTTTAACGGAAAAATCAACAGCCGGCCCGGGAGATCCGGAATTCATATAATAACTATAAACGGCATAAGACAATCCGGCCAAAACAGCTCCGCTAATAAATAAAATTAAAAGCCATGCGAAGAATCCGCGCCTTTTTTTTATTTCCAGCTTTCCCACATCAACCGATTCTCCGTTTTCATCTTTATAAATTTCGGACAAGCTTTCCTCAACCTCCTCTTCCTTTTCTTCCGTAAAGCCGCCGGATGAAAAACTCCGCTCTTCGCCTACTATATTTTCAAAATCTTCAAGCTCTTCTTCGCTCGGAACCGGCCTTTTTATGAATTCGGCCAAACTGGACTCGCCTTCTTCCTTGATGCTGATGTCGTCATTTTCCGAATCTTGATTTTGTAAATTTATTTTTGGCATAAATATTAAGTAAGAAGGCAGAAGTAAGAAGTAAGAATAATTAAAAATCTACTTCTTGCCTTTTAATAAATTTTAATTTAATGCTCAACCCTCAATATTCAACACTCATTCAACTCTCAATATTCAATATTTAACTTTATTGATTATTATTTTATTGAGTATTGAATGAATATTGTATATTGGATATTGGATGTTTTTTATATATAAACTTCTCACTTCTTACTTCTAAGTTCTTACTTCTTACTTCTCCATCATCACCGCCCAATACTTATCAGTTGACAAATCATCGTTGATTTCCCAGCCATTGCTGTCCGCGCTTAACTCTTCGGGATATTTCCAGACTATTTTAAAATTATCATCTAACATTAAACTTGAATTTATGAAACTGCCAAGCGACCCGGACTGCTTCTGGATTAAAATAGAATAAGGATAAAGCGGCTCTTGGCTCGCGCTAAAATAATTTTTAATCTTTTCTATAATATTATTATCATCTTTTTTTTCTAATTTAAAAGGCAGCTTATATTTAAAATAAACAATGTCGGTTTGGCCGGGATCAACCATTGTCCAATTGGCAAAAACAGTTTTCCATGATTCTTCGTATATTTTTGTGTTGCTGGGCAGATGAATTTGAGCCGCGATTTCCTCTCTGTATAAATCAGGATCCTGGAGCCAGCCGCTATCCGGATTTTCAAAATAAATATCATCCGGCTGTTCAAAGCCGCGCGCCTCCATAAGCTCGCTGCCAAGCGGAACGTAAACTCTCATCCAATTCACGTTGCGAACTCCGGAAAACGGCTCGTTTTTAACTCCCGTGTGTTCGCGCTTTATTGTAACCGTATTAATTATTGAACCGTCCTCCATTACTTCCGCTTGGTGGCTGATTGTTTCTCTGATTTTTTTATCGCTTTTGCCTCCCGCTATATTTGTGTTGATCACAGCCAAATAATCTTTGGCGCTTTGCTTTATTTTGCCGTCCCAGCCGTATTCTTCAACTTTTTCCCGCAATTCATTATTGGTAAAATAAAGTAAAACATGCTTTTCGCTTAGACTTTTTTCCAGAACTTTTATTAACTTAACAATATTTTCTTTATCCAATCTATTCGGCAATTCTTCCAATATCGCTTCCAGCAAATCTCCTATGATTTTTTTAGGCCCCTCGCATCCAATCTCTCTCTCGTTACGATTGGAGATGGGAGGCTGAATATCTAAGCTCCACTCTCCCGCGACAGCAGGAGTGGGAGAGGGGTTGGGGGTGAGGGTAAACTTCTCTTCGGCAATGGACTGGACTGTAAGCCAAAAATTCTCAGCGCTAATTACCACTCCATATTTCTCTGTCATATCAATCGGGCCGATTGCTTCCAATATCCCCTCAATAACTGTCGGCGTGAAGCTTATGACTCCGTCTACAGTCGGTCCGTCGCTTTTCTCGTAAAACCACATTATTTTCTTGGCTGATTTGGGCCAATCAGGCCACCAATTGGCGTCCCAAAAATGCCACAAAGGATTTACCAGATGAAGCGGTTTTGGCGCGGCTACTCGCGCGTACAAGCCGGCCTCGGTGTCATAGCTTCCTCCGCCCGGCGCTTCAATGTTTTTTATCTTTCCATTTTGAAAATCAACCAGCGCGTAGCTTCCAATGAATCCGCCGCTGGCTCTTATTTCCGTATTATTTTGAAAAACCAATAAATACCTTTTGTCTTGATCAGCGCCGGCAAAAATTTTAATGTTGGAAATCAAACCGGAGAATCCGTTAAGCGCTTCTTCTAAAAATTCCAGCTTCTCTTGCATTAATAAAAACTGATCTTGATACTCTTTCGGCAGATTTTCAGCATCTATTTTTTTTAATATTCCGCCTAGTTCATGCGCGTATCCAATCGCTTGCAGCGCGTTTTTTTCAAATTCATCCAAAATATCATCATCACCGCTGATTAAACTTTCCATGGCCATGCTCAAGCTCATTCCAAGATTAGAAGCTGTCTCGCCGGCCGCCAAAATATCTTTGGCGCAAGAAGCTAATTTTAATTTATCATTGGGCGCCAAGCCGGCTAATACAAAAAGAAAACCGCTGATTTCATTTAATTCGTTTTGGGCTGTTAAAAAATTATTTCCGGCCGAAGAAAAAGACGCGCTTGCTTGGTTAAAGTCCAGCTCGGAAGCTGTTTTGCCGGCTTGGAAAAGTTCGCTTATCGCGATTCCGGACGCGCCAACCACTTTCCCGCGCAAATCAGCTATGCTTAATGATTTGTAATAAACAAACGCTTTAAACGGCAGTATCAAAATAAAAAGAATAGCGGCAAAATATAATATCGGTCTTAAACCCCGCACAAAAGGCGTCTCTTTTTGGTTGCTTTGCGCAACCGACCGCGATAAATTATTTGACCTTCCGACTTCGTTAGAGGCATTTTTTGTGCGGGGTTTGTTTTTGTATTTTAAATATAAATTTTTAAATTTATTCAAAAAAGCCGGTTTGCCTATCTTGCCCTTATATTTAAAATACAAAGTTTTTAATTTATAAAAAAGATCCTCGCGCTTAAAAAGCATCTTAATGTTTTTACTAACAAAATTGGCCAACACCCGGCTGGCGCGCTTTATTATTTTGGCATTCAAGTATTTCCGCGCTTTAATCCCGTGCCAAAAAATTTTAACCTTTTGCTTTTCTTGCTTTTCCTCTTCGTTTATAAACTGCTGTTTTAAGTCAATAACAAAATCAGACGGCTTGTCGTCATTGTTTGCAGAATAATTATTAAATTGAGTGGTTTTGTTTTTCATTAATTTCTTATTCTTTAAAAATTACCATGGCTTGCAGCATGTTCCTTTGCAATATGCTCCGGGGCAATAGGATCTTTCAATATAAGTAAAAAAATATCCGCTATTACAGCTAGCTGTTGAGGTTAGATTAACTTCATAGCAATCTACATGGGAAGGCGTTCTGTTTTCTAAATTTGTTGTTCTGCTATCCAAATTAATCAGCTTATTGACATGCTCGTTCCACGCTGATGATGTAAGCGGATCGCCGGAGCTAACAGTACTATTCCAAGCCGAGTAAGCCACTGGAATGGCAACGGCAAAAAACAGCCCTATTAATAAATAGAACATCCTTGAAACGATAAATTTGCTTATTTTTTTAATTGCGCTTTTCATAAGTTTAAATTTTATTTATGATTTATTATGAGAATTTATTTTTTTCATTTTTTATTAATTTAAGTCAAAAAATAACTCTTGCTGTTGACCCCGTTTAGATAAATTATCTAACGGGGTTGACAACTATCATAAACTATGCTATGTTTATTTAATATAAAAATTTTTCCGCTCTTTTAAAAAATTCTATTTAATTGCCAAATTCATGGCTGTAAATTTTTATTTACGGTTATGGATTTGGCAATTCATAGAACATAAACTTAAAACTACAAACTATGGGAGGAAAAATCATGGCGAAACAAAAATATGAAATCATTGACAGGGAATTCAATCTTTATGGACCAGTTTTGGCCGACATAGATATTGATCCAAACCCTACCTTTCTTTCTGAAACATATTTCTATAAAGATGGGGTTAAAAAAATTATTCCCAAGAGGCTGGTCTATAGGCAAAAAGTTACGGGCGGATACATCATGATATTCGTCTATAATGCGCATCCGGATGATGCTGGAAAAACACTTCCGGCAGTAATAAGCTTACAAAAAAGAATACAAAAAAGCTTAAAAACAGGAAAAGTGATCAATGTTTTTTATTATGACACAAAAATCAAAAGGGGCGCTAAAACCAATTTGAAATTTACTAATAGCGACACAATCAAGCCATTTGTTCAGGGCTTGCCATACGCAAAAATAACCTTCAATAAACATTCTAATTTCTTTGGACTCGCTCTAAAATAAAACACCCTTAGCAGGCCTTGTTATGATTCAGCAATGAATTATAACAAGGCCTTTTTTTATTTCCGCAATATCCTATTATAAACCTCCAAAGTCCTCCTGGCGCATTCCCACCAACTGTATTTCTTCGCCTGCTCATAGCCCATTTTAATTAAATCCTCGCGCAAATTTTCATCAGTAATAATTTTTTCAATCTTATCTTGCATGTCCCGCTTATCATCCGGGTTAAAATAAATCGCCGCGCCGCCCAGAACTTCCGGCATGCTTGATTTATTGGAGCTAACAACCGGACAGCCCTTGGCCATTGCCTCCAGCGGCGGCAGGCCGAATCCCTCGTAAAAAGAAGGGAAAACATAAGCCAATGCTTTCTTGAATAATATTTCCAGCTCGGCA
>JAZDKT010000057.1:0-4477 GCA_043802685.1 Candidatus Falkowiibacteriota bacterium
TTATGCTAGACAAAAAAAACAAACAAAAAATTATTAACAAATTCAAGACCCATGAGACTGACACGGGCTCAACGCAGGTTCAAGCCGCTATTTTAACCGAAGAAATCAAACAGCTTACCGAGCATTTAAAACAGCACAAGCACGACCATTCTTCGCGCAGAGGTTTGCTTAAAAAAGTCGGTGAAAGGCGCAGGTTGCTTAAATACTTGCAAAAAGAAGACAGCAGCGCCTTTGAAGATTTGGCTAAAAAATTAAAGCTTAAAATAGCTAAAAGAATGATTGAGGAAGAGCAGGAAAAACTGCGCACGGAGCAAGAACTGCTGGCAAAACAAGAGATTAAAATTGAAGAAGAGGAAGAAGTGGTTGAGGAAGTGAAAGAATAAAAAATAAAAATATAATGCTAATCTGGCGAATAAATGCCAATCTGCGAATTACGAATTTTTAAATTAAAAATACAAGATTATGAAAATATGGAAATAAATCTAAAAAATTATTTTAAATATTCTCGTATTTTCATATTTTCATTATTATTAGCGATTAGCGGATTAGCATTTATTCGCGGATTAGCATTACATACACTATGATTAAACACAAAGAACAGCGAGTTGGCATATTCGTGGATGTTTCCAATATGTACCACTCAGCTAAAAATTTATACAAAAAACGGGTTGATTTTAGAGAAATACTGAAAGAAGCCGTGGCGGGCAGAAAATTAATCCGCGCCATTTGTTATGTGATAAAAACTGAAACTGAAGAAGAAACGCCTTTTTTTGAGGCCTTAAGCAAGCAGGGGTTTGAAGTAAAAATGAAAGATCTGCAAATATTCGCCGGCGGAGCGAAAAAAGCGGATTGGGATGTCGGCATTACGGTTGACGCCATTAAGATGGCTGAAAAATTAGATGTGATTGTTTTAGTAACCGGAGACGGCGATTATATACCGTTAGTCAGTTATCTGCAAAACACCAAAGGATGCTTGGTAGAGATAATGGCATTCCACCAAACCGCGTCAAGCAAATTGATTGAAGAATCTGATGATTTTATTGATTTAAGCGGGAGTAAGAAATTTTTGAGATAAATCATTTTATTTAAAAATTAGTTAGTTAGCGAGTTAACGGGTTAACGAGTTATTGTTTTAAATTTAATTAACTCGTTCACCCCGTATAGATAATTTATCTAACGGGGTTAACTCTTTAATTCGTTAACTAAAAAACTAAATAATTATTAAAAATGTTTGTCCAACAGACAAATAGCGCTGTGTCGGATATTTCCTTCATAGTTCTGAAGTTTGTTGGCCAAGCACTTAACAACGTAAAACGAGTATTATAGCGCAAGCAGATTCGCATTATTCGTAATTTGCAGTATTCGCATAAATTTGCGGATTCGCATTATATTTTTTCGTTTTACAACAACAAAAAGTATGACAACAAACGAACAAGTATTCACCATGGAGTGGCTTGGCCGCGCGCTCACCATTAAAACAGGCAAAGTGGCCAAACAGGCCAACGCGGCCGTAACCGTCCAGTACGGAGACACGGTTGTTTTGGGTACCGTAGTGGAATCAAAAGAAGAAAGAGAAACTGATTACTTTCCTTTGATGGTTGATTTTGAAGAGCGGCTTTATGCCGCAGGCATTATCAAGGGCTCGCGCTGGATAAAGCGCGAAGGCAGGCCTACTGACGATGCCATATTGTCAGGCAGAATGATTGACCGCTCAATCAGGCCGCTGTTTTCCAACGGATCAAGAAAAGAAGTGCAGGTAATTCTTACTATCCTGTCCGCTGACGGAAAGAACGATCATGATATCGTGGCATTGGTCGCGGCTTCCGCGGCGCTTGCGATATCAGGCGTAAACTGGGCAGGGCCTATCGGCAGTGTTAGAGTCGGACGGATTAACAACGAGCTTGTGTTCAATCCGACTTATGAAGAGCGCGAGCAAAGCGATTTTGACATTATTGTCGCCGGAACCGCTGAAAAAACCATTATGATTGAAGCGGGCGCGAATGAAGTAAAAGAAGATGACGCTTTCAAGGCTATTGTAGCTGGCCAAAAAGAATTGCAGGGGCCGATTGAATTAATCAAGCAGATGCAAAATAGCTTAAAGCCGGCTGAGCTGAAAGAAAAGAAAAAATTGATAAGCCAAGACGAAATTGACGCGGAAGAAGAAAAAGAAAAAATATTTAAAACCGCTTCAAAATGGCTGGATGAAAATATTAATAAAACTTTGTTTGACAAAGCTTATTATACTAAAGGCGAACGAAAAGCCGCTGTTGCCGCGATAAAAGACGGCTTGGACCAATATTTATTTGAACAAGAAATCGGGAAAAGCCATCGCGCTCAGGCAATAAAAAGTTTAGTTGAATCAACTATTGACACAAAAGTAACTAAAGCTATTTTAGAGAACAAACAGCGGGTTGACGGCAGAAAGCTGGATGAAATAAGACAGCTTAGCGCTGAAGCAAGCGTTTTGCCGAGAAACCACGGCTCCGGACTGTTTTCCCGCGGGGAAACTCAAGTCATGTCAATTATAACTTTAGGCCCCCCGGGAGTTGAACAGCTGCTGGAAGGAATTGAAGGAACCGGAACCAAAAGGTTTATGCATCATTATAATTTTCCTCCGTTTTCAGTCGGCGAAGCAAAATTTATGCGCGGTCCGGGCAGGCGAGATATCGGCCACGGGGCTTTAGCTGAAAAAGCTCTCCAGCCGGTTGTGCCGGCGAAAGAGGAATTTCCGTACACTATCCGCGTTGTCAGCGAAACTCTTGGATCAAACGGATCCTCGTCAATGGCTTCAGTCTGCGGCGCGAGCTTGGCCTTGATGGACGCGGGAGCGCCGATTAAAAAAGCCGTAGCCGGAATAGCAATGGGCTTGGCGTCAAATGATGACATGAGCCAATGGGAAGTATTGACCGACATTCAAGACTTGGAAGACGGCAAAGGAGGAATGGATTTAAAAATTGCCGGCACAAAAGACGGCATTACCGCCATGCAGATGGACACAAAAACCAACGGCTTAACTGATGAAATAATCAAAAAGGCGTTAACGCAAGGCCTGAAAGCCCGGCTGGAAATTCTTGAGGTTATGGACAAGGCCATCAGCGAGCCGCGGCCGGATCTTTCGCCTTACGCGCCGCGCATTACCAGCTTTAGCATTGATACGGAAAGAATAAGAGAAGTTATCGGACCCGGCGGCAAAATTATCAATGAAATTATCGCCGCGACCGGCGTGTCAATTGACATTGACGACGACGGCTTGGTATGCGTCTGCGGAACCGAAGCGGAAAAATGCGAAGAAGCGGTTATGTGGATAAAAAATATTGTCCGTGAATTTAAAGCCGGAGAAGTATTTACCGGCAAAGTCGTCCGCATATTGGACTTCGGCGCTTTTGTAGAGCTTACTCCCGGCCATGACGGCATGGTGCATGTAAGCGAGCTGGCTCCTTACCGCATTGAAAAGCCAAGCGATTTCGTGAATGAAGGCGACATCGTAACTGTTAAAATAAAAGAAATAGACGAAAAGGGCAGAGTAAACTTAACCATGAAAGGCCTGCCGGAAAATGAAAAACTATGGAAAGATGAAAAAGGCAAATCAAACGGCTTAGCCAGCCCAAGATTCAACAACAACAGCGACCGCGGAAGATTCAATAATGGCGGCAGCCGAGGCGGCAATGACAGGTTTAGAAGATAAAAAAACAAGCAAAATTTTAGCATAACAAAAACTCGGCTTTAAATTCAGAAGCCGAGTTTTTGTATGTTTTTATCTGCAAACTATCTATTAATATACTTAAATTCTATTTTTCAATTTTTTATAAAAATTTTCCCGAGAAGCAATCATTACAAAAATTATAATTAATTTTTCATTTTCAAATTGATAGACAATTCTGTAATCAGCGGACTTAAATCTAACGCTGAATTTAAGGATGCCTTGAAATTCTCTTCCTTTTAATTTTTCTCCGGCAAAAGGATTTTTTAAAATAATTGGGAAACAAGTATGCCGAATAAATTTTTGCGCGTCACGGCTTAGTTTCTTAAAATCCTTTTTACATGAATTAACTACAACAAAATTGTACATAATTATGATCTTTAAAAATTAAATTCCCTGTCAAATTCTTTAGCGCTTGTTAATTTTTCTTTGCCTGCTTTTAAATTTTTTACTCTTTGTTTTAGCTCGCTGTAATACGGCTCGCTGTAAAGCCAGTCGCTGGCAGTCTTATTTGATAAAAATAAAGACCGTAAAAGCTGGCGGAAAAATTCACTGCGATTAGCAAATTTTCCTAATTTAATCTGCTTATCAACCGCTTGAGCTAATTCTTTATTTAACGAAATGTTATAAGTGATCATAATTTTAAAATTAAATTTTTTAATATCTGCTTTTATTATATCTAAAAATTAAATTATGTCAAGGTTTGGCAAGGTTTGCTGTGGAATTAAAAAGAAAAAAGAGCCATGTTTATAGACCATGGCTCAAAGTCTGTTTTTT
>JAZDKT010000058.1:0-2419 GCA_043802685.1 Candidatus Falkowiibacteriota bacterium
TGCCTTAAATTATCATCTAAAATAATTCTGGAAATAGCTTCTGCCATTGATTTAACATTATTCGGATCAAATAAAATCGCTGCCTTCCCCGCTATTTCAGGAATGGAGCCGGCACGCGACGCGGCAATCGGCGTGCCGCAAGCCATTGCCTGAAGCAGAGGGATCCCGAATCCTTCATAAAGCGAAGGAAAGATAAACGCGCCGGCGCCGTTATAAAGATAAGGCATGTCCACTTCAGGCACCCAGCCGGTGATAATTACATCATCCTCCAAATCAAACTCGCCGATCATGTACTTAACTTCATCATAGCCATGGCTGGCATCGCCTGCCAACACCAGCTTGTGCTTTATTTCTTTATGATCTTCTTTGGCGATCGCGTAGGCCTCAATCAGAGCGGGAGTATTCTTTTTCTTTTCCAGCCTGCCTACATAAAAAATATACGGCCCCTTTATATCATGCTTTTCAAGAACTTTTTTTATTTCTTCCGCTTGATCTATTTTTTTGTACAAAAATTTATTATACCCATGGTAGACAACGCTAATCTTATCTTGCTGAGGGCGATAAGCTTCTTCTATTTCTTTTTTTGAAAAATTGGAAACTGTTATTATTTTCTTGGAATGTTTTAAAGAAAATCTGGACGACCAGCTGTGATAATCCAAAACAGTGGCGCCATATCTGCCCAAAGTGAATAATCTGAACAGCAAATTAAAAATATAGCGGAAAATGCCGCCGCGAGGCCCTAAATAATCAGAGCTGTAAAGCTTGCGCTCTTTCTCAAAGCCGATATCGTGAATAGTGGCGATTGATCTCTTCGGATGTATTATTGGCAAAGCATGCGCCGGAATAAATAAAACATCCGGCTTACTCCAAAGCATTTCCCAAGAAAAGCGAATTTGCGTCCAGCAAAAAGGAAACCGCCATTTTAAAACTTTTGCTTTAAAATTATCATACGGGCTTTTTAATTCCTGGAATCCCTTTTTGTCAAACCTCACCCCATCCCTCTCCTTGCCAAGGAGAGGGTGCCGAAGTGAAATGGAGGCGGGCGAGGTATCAAAATGCTGTTTTGTGGTCAAATCCAATAAACCGCCCGTAAGCGGTTTGTCAGAATAAAGAATATACTGGTTTTTGGAATCTATTTTTGCCAGCCACCTGATCACATAATAAGAGTACCATTCCGTTCCGCTTTTATGGTCTTTGTTGGCGCGGCTGGCGTCAATGCCTATTAACATATAGATTAAAATTAAAAATAACCAAAAAAATAAAAAAGATACAAGAAACAAGATACAATAACCAAACAAATTCAAAATTTCAATATTCAATATTTAAACGGTTTGATTTTTTTAATTTGAGTATTGGAATTTGTTTGTATCCTTGTTTCTTGTGTCCTTGTTTCTTATTTTTTGTATCTTTTTTATTTTGTAGCAAGTATGCTTCTCTTATAGCTATCCAAATTATCTAAAGCAATCCCCGTTCCTCTAGCCACGCACAGCAAAGCGTCGTCAGCCACAAAGGTCGGCACATCAGTAGTGCGCGATAAAAGCTGGTCAATATTCCGAAGCAGGGAGCTCCCGCCCGTGAGCACCATTCCCTTGTCTATAATGTCCGCTGATAATTCAGGCGGCGTATTCTGCAAAACTTTCTTGGCGGCGCTGATGATGGCTTCCAGCTCATTCTGTATCGCTTCCGTAACATCATCGGAATTTACGGTAATATTTCTGGGCAGGCCGGTAATCATATCGCGGCCGCGTATTTCCATTGTTAATTTATCTTCCAAATACAGCGCGCTGCCAATATTTATTTTTACATCTTCCGCCGTGCGTTCGCCTATGGCCAAATTGTATTTGCGCCGTATATAATCAATGATGGCGCTGTCAAATTTATTGCCTCCAACTCTTACTGACGTTGAAGTAACAACTCCGCCCAACGAAATAACGGCCATTTCCGCCGTGCCTCCGCCAATGTCCACGATCATATGCCCGGACGCGGATCCGATCGGAATATCGGCGCCGATTGCCGCCGCGATCGGCTCTTTGATAATATAAGCGGCGCGCGCTCCGGCGGCGATAGTAGCGTCAATCACGGCTCGGCGCTCGGTGGAAGTAATGCCGGCCGGCACAGCCACCATAACTTCCGGCCTGAACAGCCGCACGCCTCCCAGCGCTTTGTTGATGAAATATCTAAGCATTGCTTCCGTAGTATGGTAATCCGCGATAACTCCGTCTTTCAACGGCTTAAGCGCGATAATGGAATCAGGAGTCCTCCCAAGCATGTCTTTGGCTTCATTGCCCACGGCTAAAATTTTCTTGTCAGCCATTGATATGGCGACAACACTCGGCTCATTTATAACAATGCCCCTCTTGGGCAGATAAACCAATGTATATGTTGTTCCAAGGTCAATGCCTATGCGTTTGATGAACAT
>JAZDKT010000059.1:0-7642 GCA_043802685.1 Candidatus Falkowiibacteriota bacterium
ACTTCCGGCATGCTTGATTTATTGGAGCTAACAACCGGACAGCCCTTGGCCATTGCCTCCAGCGGCGGCAGGCCGAATCCCTCGTAAAAAGAAGGGAAAACATAAGCCAATGCTTTCTTGAATAATATTTCCAGCTCGGCATCCGGAACATAGCCGGGGAAAATTATTGCCGGATCAGCATTATTCTCTTCCCGCAAGCCAAACTGCTTGGCATAATCCTTTATTCTTTTATAAAAATAATCTTCCTGCCCCACCAAAACTAGCCGCAAATCAGGATGTTTCTTGTTTAATTTAGAAAAAACATCAATCAGCCCTTCCAAGTTTTTGTGCGGATACGCGTTGCCCACATAAAGCAAAAAGGGATTGTTTATATTATACCCTAAAAGAGTTTTTCTGTCATCCAATTTTGCCGTGAACAAAGAATCCCTGCCTTTGGCCAAATTTGCCACGCCCTCGTAAATAACAGACACTTTATCCGGTCTGATTTTAAAATGCCTTACAATGTCATTTTTGGTAAAAACTGAAACAGCGATAATTCTTTTGGCCCGCTTAACAGTAAACCAAATAACAATCTTGTAAAATAAATTCTTTACTTTGTATAAAATCGGCCCGAGTTTAGTCGCTCTGGCAGTAGGAAATTTTGTTAAAATCAAATCATGTATTGTGACAATAAACTTTGCCGGGCAAAGCGCGGGCGCGTTAAAATGAGGAAAATGCATCAAATCCAAATGCTCGCGCCAAATAATCAAAGGCATTAAAATTTGCTCGGCAAAACTGTACCATTTAACATCAGCCAAAACTTTTTTAACTGTTGGCGCCGGCCCCTGGCCTGCGACTGACTTTCCGTTTAAACCGCTCTGCAATGTCGCTGGCGGGACGCCTGCTCCGACCTCAAATTCATCAAAATTGCCTTTGCGCAAAAACACAACATATTCATTGCGCGCTTCACCGGCTCGGCCGGCGCAATCCATTTTTATAATATTATCCACTATTTCCTGAGTATAGCGGCCCAAGCCCTTGCCAATGGGCCCGTAAAATCGGGCGTCAATTCCTACTCGCCTCGCCATAGCTTTGCGAAGGCGGGTTTTTTTTATTTTCTTTTTCTTCCATGTCATATAAATATTATAGCATAAATAAAAAATCATATTAATCTTATAAATCCCTGCAAAAATAAAAAGCAGGGATTTATATGATTAATATGATACTTATTGCTTTTTTAATAACTTATAAAGCGTAAACTCCCCTGTCACCTGCTCTACCTTTTCAATCTGCAAGCCTGCCTCAGCAAGCCGTTTGTTGTTCAAATAGTCAACATCAGATTGAGGAAAAGTGAAATTATAATAATAAACCGGAATATATTTTGCTAAAACAGCGTATTTCGCGACCATCTCCTTGCTGTCAAAAAGCCCTACTATTACTTTTCGCTCGGGGAACAGCAGTTTATCATGGTAAAGGGTTATTACAACTGAATTGTTTTCAGTTAATTCTATAATTTTTTCCAATTCTGCTTTTGCTTCTCTTTGCCTCTGAGCCGTAAAAACCAATCCTTCTTCACTGCCGAATAAAACAAATTGAATTGAAATAAATGATATTAAAATAATAATTATAATCCGCGCGCAATTAATTAAAAATGTTTTACTCGGCCGCCCAAAACGCATACTTGCCAAATTGTTTGCGCATTCGCTATTCGCATAATTCGAATTTGCAGTATTCGCATTCACTCCGGTCGCACCGGAGTAAATTCGCGGATTAGCATCATACCAAAAAAATAAAATCCTAGTCATCCTAATAATTAATAAACTGACAAAAGGCATGACGCCCATATAAATAGGCAGCCAATAGCGGGTGTAGGAATTACCTATGGTAAACCGGCTCGGATCGGGATTGTCGTTAAACCCCCAGCTGCCATAGTAAAATAATAAAACAAGAGAGATAATAGAATAAGACGCCAAATATGCCCAATGCCTGCGTTTCCACTTGCGCCATTTTTGCAAAAATAAAATTCCCCCCAAAACTGCCGGCCAGAATATCCAATAAAACATTTTAACAAAATAATTATAAAAAACTTTTACGCTCTGGCCGGGGTGAAAGCCGAAATAAAATATATTATTTTTAAAATCAGCCAGCAAGTCGTTGTAATGGCGGACGCGCTTTCCGAAAGTGGACTTTATTAAACCAGCGCCGGCTTGTTTTATTTCTAAAATAGACTGGTTCATTTCAGGATAACCGCCCTGGGAATAAGCGCCGTATAAAATTTGATTCCAATAAAAAACAGGAAGAAACGCAAAAATACAAAAACACAAAAACACAATTAATTTTGTTATCCCGATTTTCTTGATGTTAAAAATCCAAAGAATTAATAACGCGGGAGCCAGCCAAATTAATTCCGAAGTCCGCGTTATTATTGCTAAGCCGATAAAGCCGCCTGACAAAGCCGCACATAAACAAGGGATTGTCTGAAAACTGCTTCTACCGACTTTTAAGTCGGGTTTTGAAGCTTTAGCTTCGCTAATGTTAGTGGCTAAAGCCACTGGAACCCGAGCTAAAGCTCGGTAGAAGGATACTTTTTGGACAGTCCCTTTATTTCTTCTCCTCGCCATCAAAACGCCATAGTACAATCCAATTACAAGCAAAGCGCAAAACAAAACATTATGAAACATGCTGCGCGCGCTGTAATAAATATAAACGGGAAAACAAGCTAAAAGAAAAGCCGATATTAAAGCATTGCGTTTGCCAAAAATTTTCTTGATAAGCAAGTAATAAAAAACGATTCCTATGGCGGCAAAAAAAGGAGTTAAAAACGGCAAAATTTTATAGCTTGCCAAGCCGGCAATCTTGCCGTAAATTAAAATAATCCCCAAAAAGCTAACCGGTTTTATAAATCCATTGTCAGATCGCATGCTCCGCGGATGCATAATATCATCTGCGTATAAATTATACTTTTCAAAAATCGCCATCTCGCCTTCCTCGCCGTAAAACTTGGCAAAAGTGTAATTGGCGGCTTCGTCCGGAGAAACCCATTTTACGAAATCAGCGTCTTGCGTAAAATAATTAAAACTGCTTGTCCCGACAAAAAACAGAATTGCCAAGATTGCCAAAACAAAACCCCTCCAATATTTCTGAAACCATTTTTCTATCTCATAACGCATAACGCGTAACGCATAACGATAGTGTTATGTGTTATGTGTTATGTGTTATGTGTTATGTGTTATGTGTTATGTGTTATGCGATTATATACTACCAAACAATGCTAATTTTGGCAATAAAAAAAGGGCTGCCGCGATTCGCAACAGCCCGTATTCATTTAATGCGTTAATTTGCTTTTTGAATGTCTTTTACGACATTGACTATTCTTTCTTTAAGTAAATAAACATCATTGCTTGGCAAAAAGCCATCGGCGCCATATTCTTCAACTTTCTTTATCGTCCAATCAGCATCTCCGCCTGAATAAAAATAAACAACAACATCTTCTCTCAAGTCGGTGTCTCTTTCTATGCATTTTAACAGCATGGGGCCAATTTCTCCGGAATATCCGATTCCTGTAATAATAAAATCAACCGTGCATTGATTAAAAATATGTTCACCAAAAATAAATGTTTTGGCAACCTCAACAGAATCTGTAATATAAATATTTTCCGCTTTAGCGCCGCAACTAACCAGCATTGCTTTTAAATAATCACTTGATTCTCTCATTTTTTGCAATACCAATACTTTACAATCTTCAATTTTCAAAATAGCACCTCCTTATGTTTTTTAGTTATTTTATTATTTTTTTATTTTATTATTTTGAGATTAAACAATATTACCACACTATATCCCATATGTCAATAGGCTAACAATCGCAAACGCTATGGCTAAATATAAAACGCCTGAAGCAAAGGGCAACAAAGCCGCCCAGTCAAAGACAATGGACAACAGCAAAATTACCACCCCCAAAACCTGCAGGCACATTTTTATCTTGCCCCACCAATTCGCCTGCACGCTTTTGCCGTTTTTTTTTCTGATCCAAGCCGTAAAAATAATTATTATTTCAAGCCCGATAATAATAATGGCTGTCCAAAAATCAATATAGCGAAGCACTATTATAAACACCATGCTGGCAATTAAAATTTTATCCGCCAGCGGATCATAAATTTTTCCCCATTCCGTGATTTGATTTCTGGTTCTTGCCATTGAGCCGTCTAAGGCGTCCGTAAAAGCCACTATTAAAAAAGCGAATAGCCCCACATAATAATGCTCATAAAACATTAAAAGCGCCACAAAAGGAGTTGCCATAAAACGAAAAACTGTTATATGGTTAGGCAGAATGAATTTAGGAAAAAATCTTAAAACAGTTTTGGCAAGAATCCTGTCATGCCAATAAAGCTCCTCTGCCGGCTCAAAGTTTGTATTAGCCATATAATTTGCTATGATGATATTATATCCCACAAATCAACAAATCAGCTACAAATTTACAAATACTGTATAAATGTTTTAGATAATATTTGTAGATTTGTAATGGATTTGTTGATTTGTGGGGACATATTATGCAAAAATACCTAAATTACAAAACACTATACTTATCCCTCATAATACTCTGCCTAATTTCGCTGTGCGGAGCCATTGTGTATCGCTTTTATTCGCTTAATAATATCGGCGTTGCGATTAGCTTAATTTTGGCTATTGTCTTATTTATTATCATACAACGATTTTACACGGCAGGCAATACCCCAAAAACAAAAATTTCAAGTTTCAAGTTTCAAGTTTCAAGTTTTAAAAATTTACTTCTTACTTCTAACTTCCTGCTTCTAACTTCTTACTTCTTACTTCTTACTTCCTGTTTCTATGTCTTATTAACCCATCAAACCGAACAATCCATTATTTCCCCTTGGCAAGTTCTGCCAAATTATTTCTTTATTTTTTACGGCTTGGCAACCGCTGTTTTAATAATGATTATCGCCAAACGCCCCGGCAACAATATAGCCATAAAACAATATAGCCCTATAATATTAATTTCCCTGCACTATTTTCTGTCTTTTTCCATCTGCTGGATTGTCTACAAAATCGGCTATGGATTTGACCCGTTTATTCATCAGGCAACAATGGATTTGATTGATAAAGCGGGAGAAGTCAACCCAAAACCGTTTTATTATTTAGGCCAATATTCCTTGATAATAATTCTTCACAAAATTACTTTTATTCCGATAGAATGGCTGAATAAATTATTAGTTCCCGTGATGGCGGCAATATACCCGCCTGCGATGGCCTATCATGCACTTTCCAAATGGTTTGAAGATAATAAAACCAATCTGCTTCTGATTATAACTTTGCTGATATTCCCTTTTTCTTTTTTTATTTTTACCGCGCCGCAAAATCTGGCTTATCTGCTTTTGATATTAATTATTTTTCTCGGCCTAACTTGCTCGAATGTTTTTGAATTATTAATTATATATCTGCTCGCCCTTACTGCCTTGGCAATACAACCGATAGCCGGAATTCCGGCTATTTTATTCGCCGCGCTTTTAACTGTTTTTCATGGCGATAAAGTAAAAACAAAAAAATATTTATATTTGCTTATTTTTCTTTTGACGGCGATAACTCTGCCAATCGCTTTTTTGATTTTTGAAAACGGATACAATCTATCCAACTCCCTAAAAATAGCCATGGAAACATCAAAAGACATGCTGCCGCTTTTCAAATTTAACATGCCTGAACAAGAAAATTTTATATTAAACTTTATATATTTATACTGGTTTAATTTAAAAATAATTATCGGGCTGATTTCAGCGGCTGGAATTATTATTGCCTGCCGCAATTTAAAACTTTGCAAGCTGTTTATGATTTATTTAATAATGTCAATCAGCCTGCTGGCTTCATATTTAATAACTAAAAAATTATCTTTTGGATTTTTAATTGAATACGAAAGAGGAAATTATCCGGACAGGATATTGATAATCGCTATTTTTTTTCTAGCGCCGTTTTTATTAACATCTCTCTACTGGCTGATTAGCAGAATTTTAAAGCAAAATAAAATTATAAACCCCGTTAAATATGCATCGCTCCGTAAAACCGCTTCGCGGCAAAGAGGTAAGTTTGCCAGCTGTTTAATAAATATAAAAAATTATCTAACAGGGCTGCTGTCTTTATTTAACGGGGTGAAATTAATATTTTTAATATTTGCCGCTATTCTTATTTCAACTTCTCTGTATTTATCATATCCGCGGTTTGACCATTACTTTAATTCGCGCTGCTTCTCAACCTCAAAAAATGACATTGAGGCGGTTAATTGGATAGAAAATAATACTGAAAGCGATTACATAGTCCTCGCCAACCAGCAAGTAAGCGCGGCCGCCCTGCGCGAATTCGGCTTTAAAAAATATTATTCTCCCCCTCTCATTGACAAGGAGAGGGGGCTGGGGGGTGAGGTTTTCTACTACCCCGTGCCGACAGGCGGCCCATTATATCAATATTATCTTGATATGGTTTATGAAAAGCCGAGCCGCGAAACGATGACAAAGGCCATGGATTTAGTTGGCGTTAGCGAAGGTTACTTTGTTTTAAATAAATATTGGCGGGCTTTTGATAAGATTTTAGAAGAGGCCAAATTGGAAGCTGATGAATGGCAATGGCTTGACAATGGCGAGATTTATGTGTTTAAATACTATAAAACACAAAATAATACAAAAATAAAACAATAACAACGACCTTTATAACTTGAGAGGAGTAAAAAATGATCACATTAAATGACCAAAAAAAACTGGCAGAGAACTATTTTTATTTAAAAAAATGCAGGAACTTTTATTTCTTATCGCTTATTTTTGCAGGCGTACTTGCGATTATTATCGCGCCAATCACATCAAGCTATAATTTGTTCTGTATGCCTTTTTTAATTATGTATTTGGTGTTAGCATTTATTAGAGTAGTTCAACTTGCAGAAGCCAAAAGCGGTTGGAACTAAAAAAATTCCAAGCGCTATGAAAGAATAGTTTAACCCGCAAAAAAAACAGATCCGACTTTACAAAAGTCGGACTTTTTTTTATTCGTCAAACATATCGCCGCAGTCCTCCGCTGAGAGACTGCGGCGAGGCAGGAAAGGCGTTACGCGTTATGCGTTATGCGTTATGCGTTATGCGATACGCGTTATGCGTTATGCGATACGCGTTATGCGTTATGCGTTACGCGTTATGCGTTATGCGTTATGCGTTACGCGTTACGCGAAAATCACCTTGCCTTCGGCGTTACCCAAAACCCCATATATTTGCCAAGCATCAAACGAGTTTGCGCCTCCAAGCCGGGTATGGCTCCGAAAAATATAATAGTCAATGGCAAAAAAGCCCATTGCAGGACCATTTTAGCTGTTTTAAAAAACCCGTACTGGGGAGGCCTTTTAGGCAAAAGCAAAGTTGAAACAATAGCCGAAACAACCATGCCGAGCATGGCCATGGTCATTAATATTCTTGTTACGGACGGCAGATTGCTTGATAAAACCGTGGCGTTGAACCTGTCTCCGCCCAAAACCATTGGCATCCAGCCGATGACCGCGATAATCAAAGCATTGGTCGCCCAAGAATGAAACCCCTCAATCTGCATAAAAATATAAAAAAGTTTTTTCCGCCGGCGGAATTGTTTTGATTTATCTTTGAAAAAATTAAAAATAACAAAG
>JAZDKT010000060.1:0-6165 GCA_043802685.1 Candidatus Falkowiibacteriota bacterium
ACCCAATAATCAACTGAATCTCCCATCTCTTTAACAATCAATTCTGTGTAGCGCGCGAAATAATCAACAACTTTTTTATTCTCCCAGCCGCCAATTTCAGCCAGCCAAATAGGATTAGTCCAGTGCCAAAGAGTTAAAACCACTTTTAAATTCCTATCTTTTGCCGCTTGCAAAACTTTTCTGTAATGCTCAATTTCTTTCATGTCAAATTTTCCTTCCTCCGGCTCAATTCTTGCCCACTCAATGCCAAAACGATATGCTCCGCAATTTAAATTTTTAACCAATTCTATGTCTTCCTCATATCTATTATAAGAATCGCACGCCTGTCCGCAAATAAAATCTTCTATTATTAATTTTTTATTTTTCTTCTTACTTCTTACTTCCTTGCCCGCCAAAGCCTTGGCAACGGAGGGTAACTTCTTAATTCTACCTTCCGACTTCTCCCACTCTGACCAATCATTAACAATCCCACCCTCAATCTGATAGGCAGAAGTAGATGCCCCCCAAAGGAATTTTTTTGGAAATTTTAATGTTTTTTTATTGCTCATTTTTTGCGCGCTAGTTAGATGCTGGTAATTTTTTTGATATTTTTAATTTCCGCCCTACTTTAGCAGGAGTTAAATAAGCTGACATTAATAAATTTACTTTTTAAACTCTGACTAAGGTCAGGCAGAAAATATAGAAAATTACCAGCCTCTAACTATATAATAAAATTTTAGATTATGATAAAGAGTTAACCGCTTAATTCTTCAAATGTTTTTTTATAAACTTTAACGCAATGCCTGTATAATTTTCCATACCTTCCTTTATCTGCTTGATCCAGCGAAGAAAAATATGCTTGCCTATTTTTGTTTTTAAAAAGAATGAGTCCATATCCTCCTGGAAACAGCATCCAATTAAACAATAATCTTCCTATTCTCCCGTTGCCGTCTGAAAATGGATGAATTAATTCAAATCTCTGATGAAATCTCACGGCTGTCGCGAAAGGATGCTGTTTATTCTTTTTTTGCTTACCGCGCCATTCAAGCAATTCTGCCATTTCTTTCTTAACCTCTCCCGGCGCGGATGTTTTTTTATTATTAACAACTATCTCTCTTCTTTTATATCCTGTCTCAACGCCAAGTCCGTTTACTAAAAATTTATGTAATTTAATTAAAGAGCTTTGATTTAACTTGAATTCGCCTGATCTAATGATATTAAACGCCTTTATTGAATTTTCCACTTCTAATATTTCTTTGCGGCTAATATCCGCTTTGATATATTTTCTTCTTATTATATTTTCAACTTCGCCCCGGGATAATTTACTGCCTTCAATCGCGTTTGATTCAAATATAAATTTTATAGCGAAATTCCTAAAAAATTGCTCTTTTTTATGCTCAGACATTTCTAAAAATAAATACTTAAAGCCAATCCGCGAAATTTCAATTTTTTTGTATTCTTCAGGCGCTATTATTTTATCTATGTTATAAATATTTTCTATGTTATTGCCTACCAATTCTATTTCTTTTTTTTGCAGCGCGCCATAAAGTTCGCCTAAATTTTTAGGTATATTTTTTCCAATATAAACCTGAATTTTTTTATAAAAGCTTCCGACATTTATCTGTTCGGTCAAGTAAAAAAATGGCTTATTTTTAATAATTTTCTTCTCAATTTTAATCATATTAGTTAGGTATATTTTTTTTATACTTAAATCATAACATAAAAATTATGCGATAGCAATAACTTGCGGTATTCCGCTCAAAGCATAAAAAATTTTTAAGTTTCCAACTTGCTTGCCCACGCTCCGTCGGCATAGCCCGTAGAAGTCCCCCAAAGGAAATTTTTTGGAAATTTTAATATCTTTTCATTAGCCATATATTAATTATAACAATTTTTTTGACTTTTGGCTAAAATTATTATAGAGTTAGATAATATAATACATAACGCTAATCCGCTAATAAATGCTAATCAACTAATCGCGAATACGCGAATACATTTATTAGCAATTTGCGGATTGGCATTTATTAGTAGATTAGCATTATATTTTATGAATTTAACCGAATTAGCGAGAATTTTAAGAGTGCCGCCGCAAGAACTGAGGGAAAAGCTTCCGCTCATTGGTTTTGATATTGGCCAAAAAGCGATAAAAGTTGACAATAGGACTGCAAAAAAAATCCTTAAAGAATGGAATTTTTTGTCCGGGCAGCTTGAAGCCCGGGAAGAAAAAAGGAGAATGGAAGAAAAAGCCGAAATCGCGCAAAACCAAGAAAAAAAAGAAATTAAAATACCTCATTTCATAACAGTCAGAAATTTTTCCGAGCTTGCCGAAGTTCCGGTCAATAAAATTTTAGCCGAACTGATGAAAAACAGCATCTTCAGCTCGCTTAATGAAAAAATAGACTTTGAAACCGCGGCCATTATCGGCTCTGACTTAGGGCTTGAAGTAAAGCTGGATGAAGCTCTTGACGACAAAGAAGACGGCGATAAAATGTCCGCTGAAAAATTAAAAGATTTGTTAAGCAAGGAGGAATCTTCCGATATGAAAGAAAGGCCTCCTGTCATTGTGGTAATGGGCCATGTTGACCATGGAAAAACAAAACTCTTGGACGCGATAAGAAGAACAAGCGTAATGGAAGGAGAAGCGGGCGGCATTACCCAGCATATCGGCGCTTATCAAGTTGTCCGCAAAGGTAAAGCGATTACCTTTATTGACACGCCCGGCCATGAAGCTTTCACCGCCATGCGCTCGCGCGGCGCGAAAATCGCGGATATCGCTATTCTGGTCGTTGCCGCGGATGACGGAGTAAAGCCGCAAACCATTGAAGCTTACCGCATTCTTGAATCCGCGAAAATTCCCGTTTTAGTCGCTATAAATAAAATTGACAAGCCGGAAGCCAATATTGATAAAACAAAACAAGAGCTTTCCAACCAGCTGAAAATTACGCCTGAAGACTGGGGCGGCAAAACAATCTGCGTGCCGATATCAGCCAAAGAAGGCGCGGGAATTGACGACCTTCTGGACATGGTTCTTCTGACGGCGGACATGGAAAGCGGCCATATTAAAGCCAACCCGAAATCTTCAGCCATAGGGACAATTATTGAATCGCGCGTTGACAAAGGAGAAGGCCCTGTCGCCACTGTCTTGGTGCAAAACGGAACTTTAAAAATAGGCGACCAGCTTTGTTTTTCCGGACAAGCTTACGGCAAAGTAAGAGCTTTGAGAAATTATCTGGGCGAGAATATTGAACAGGCGGAGCCGTCTGTCCCGGCAAAAATCATCGGGCTTAAATCAGCCCCGAAAGTCGGCGACATTTTGGAAGTCGGCAGGGGAGAAAAAATGAAAAGCAAAAAAGCCAAGCGCGCGCCGCAGGAATCAGCCGGAAAAAAATCAAAGGAAACTGAAAACAAGGATGTTAAAATAAAAAGAATTAACCTGATAATAAAAAGCGATGTGCTGGGAAGCGGAGGGGCGATAGAAGAATCATTGGCCAAAATTGAAATCCCTGAAATAAAAATTGACATAATAAAAAAGGGGCTGGGCAATATAACCGAAAGCGACATAACGCAGGCAGAAGCAAGCCAAGCTCAAGTTATCGGCTTTAATGTTAAATCCCCGTCCGCGGTGGAAGAGCTGGCAAGAAGCAAAAATGTAGTTGTAAAAATATACACTATAATTTATGAGCTGATCAATGATATAAAAGCGCGAATACAGGAATTGGTTGAGCCGGAAGTTAAGCGAGTTGATTTGGGCAGATTAAAAGTTCTGGCGATTTTCAGAACCGAAACAAACAGCCAAATCATAGGCGGCAAAACAATTGACCGAGCCATTGAAGACAACAGCTTGATTGATGTATACCGAGATAAAGAAGTTATAGCGTCAGGCAAACTGACCAAGCTGCAATCGGGCAAACAGGATGTAAGATCAGTGGAAACGGATCAAGAATGCGGAATACAATACGAAGGAAAGCCGCTGATAAAAGAAGGCGACATTCTGCAGGTTTGGAAAGAGGAAAGGATAACTAAAATTATTTAAGATTTTAGATTGAAGATTGAAGATTTTGCGCTTTTAAAATATTTTGTTTATTGTCTAACCATAAATCTAAAATCATAAATCTTAAATCTTAAATTCATGTCTCGCATTATCCAAATTAACGAACTGCTAAAAGGAGAATTGGCAAATCTTATCAGAGAAGAAATCGTTTTGAATAACGGGCTGGTTACTGTTTGCTATGTTGACTGCTCGCCGGATCTAAAAAGCGCCAAAGTTGGCATTTCTGTTTTGCCGTATAATTTGTCAGGAAAAATACTCGCGAAATTAAAAAAACATTCCAGCCAATTCTGCAAAACCTTAAAAAAGAAATTAAATCTCAGATGCATCCCGCGCTTTAACTGGATCATTGACAGCACGGAAAGAGACGCGCTGGAATTGGAGAAAATAATGAAAAAATTGAATAATGAATTATGAATTATGAATAATGCAAAATCTATAAAAACATGGAACCATAATTCATTATTCATAATTCATTATTCATTTTTATGAATAACAACATCTACTCAAATATATTCAACAAAATAAAATCGGCAAACAACATCCTTCTCACCACTCATGAAAATCCTGACGGCGACGCATTGTCTTCCATCTGCTTGATGATTGAAATAATAGAATCTTTAAATAAGCCGTACTCAGCGTACTGTTTTGACCAGCCGCCGCGCCAATTTGATTTTCTGCCATCCGTGGAAAAAATAATCAGCGATAAAACAAAATTGAATTTTCCTGATTTTGATTTAATCATCGTGCTGGATTGCGGATGTTCAGACAGAACAAAAATAAGCGATGAAATAAAAAATCGCGGCAAAAATCAAATCGTTGTTGAAATTGATCATCATCCTAAAATTGAGGATTACGCGGATATGGAATTAAGAGACCCCGGCGCCTCGTCAACCGCGGAAATTCTTTACAAATTCCTAAAAGCGAACAAGATAAAAATAAGCAAAAATATCGCCAATTGCGTTCTGACCGGCATCTTGACTGATACTGCCAATTTTCTTTACCCGTCCACTTCGCAAGAAACCATCCAAATCTCCTCGGAAATGCTGTCCAAAGGAGCGAAACTGCCGCAAATCATGGAAAACACTTTGCGGAATAAAAGCTTGAATTCAATGAAAATATGGGGCAAAGCCATGTCGCGCTTAAAAATCAACTCAAAATACAATTTTGCTTTTACTGTTCTAACACTGGATGATGTCAATGATAATGGCGAAACAGCGAATGAAGAAGAGCTGGAAGGAATTGCCGGATTTATAAGCAACCTTCATAATGTCAACGGCGTTATGCTTCTGCGCGAACAGCCGGATGGTATTATCAAGGGCAGTCTGCGCACCTCTCAAGCTGATGTTGATGTATCTCTATTGGCGCAAGCCCTTGGCGGAGGAGGACATGCGAAAGCGTCCGGATTTAAAATTGAGGGGCGGCTGGAGAAAGTGGGAGAGGGGTGGAGAATTGTTTGACAATTTAAACAAATATATTATTATTAACACATAGTTAATCAGTTGCTTAGTTAATCAGGGTTTATGAGAATCCTAATTTCCGCCAGAGGCGGATCAGCCTATGGCTGAAACTAATCCCTAATTAACTAATTAACTAACAAATATGCCTTTAATACCAACAGTTATTGAAAAATCAGGCCAAGGAGAGCGGGCCTATGACATATATTCCCGTTTGCTTAAAGACCGCATTATCTTTTTGGGCGAGGTGGTGACAGACCATGTCGCCAATATTATTATCGCGCAATTTTTGTTTCTGGACGCCCAGAACAAAGAAAAAGACATTAAATTCTACATAAATACTCCGGGCGGATCCGTCACCGCCGGCATGGCGATTTACGACACCATGCAGTATGTGAAATGCGATGTCTCCACTATCTGCGTCGGCATGGCCGCTTCAATGGGCGCCACGCTTCTGGCATCCGGCGCCAAAGGCAAGAGATTGACTCTGCCAAACTCGGAAATTCTAATTCATCAGGTGATGGGCGGTTTTGAAGGCCAGGCAACTGACATAAAAATTCGCTCCGAGCATATCCTAAAAATCAAAGACAAGCTTAATAAACTGCTTGCCTTTCATACCGGCCAGACAATCGCCAGAATAGAAAAAGACACCGACCGCGATCATTTTATGTCAGCGGAAGA
>JAZDKT010000061.1:0-12800 GCA_043802685.1 Candidatus Falkowiibacteriota bacterium
ATTAAAAAAGGCGATAAAGTTAAAATAATAAATGGTAAAGATAAAGGCAAGTCCGGCAAGGTTTTGCAGGTTTTTCCGTCGCGAAATAGAGTAAGCATAGAAGGTCTTAACCTTTTAATAAAGCATATGAGGCCGAGAAAGCAAGGCGAAAAAGGCCAAAGGATTGAATTTTCATCAGCTTTGGATTTATCCAATGTCTTATTGGTTTGCCCCAAATGCAATAAAGCCGCCAGGGTTGGCTATAAAAATATAGAAGTAAAAGTCGGCGAGAAAAAGAAAACAAAAAAAATTAGAATATGTAAAAAATGTAAACAGACTATAGAATAGCGGTTAAAACTGATTGCTTATATTTGAAATTTTTGTTATTTTTTTATACTTTACATTGTTACATTGCTAAATTGTTAAATTACTGATAATATTTAACAATTTAGCAATGTAGCAATGTAACAATTTCGTTTTGATTAGCAAAAGAATTAAAATTTAAGCGCATTTGTTTTATATTAAAACGATTAGCATTACATCATATGAGATTACAAGAATTATATAAAAAGAAAATTTTGCCGGAAATGAAAAGCAAATTCGGCTATAAAAACGATCTGGAAGCGCCTAAAATAAATAAGGTTGTGGTTAATGTTGGTATTGGCAAATTCTCTAAAGACAAAGCGTATATTGATAATGTAATAAGCAGTTTGAGCCGTATTACAGGGCAGAAGCCGGTTTTAACAAAATCCAAAAAATCAATTTCCGGGTTTAAAGTGCGTGAAGGCAGTATAGTTGGCGCAATGGCTACATTGCGCGGGAAAAGAATGTATGATTTTTTAGAAAAATTAGTTAATGCCGCCTTTCCAAGAATAAGAGATTTTCGCGGCTTAGACGCGAAAGGAGTTGATAATAAGGGCAATTTAAGCGTCGGCTTCCGCGAGCATTTGGCGTTTCCGGAGATAAAAGCTGATGAAGTTGACAAAATACACGGTATGGAAGTTTGCATATCAACAACAGCCAAAACGAAAGAGGAAGGGCTGGAATTATTTAAATTAATGGGATTTCCGTTTAAAAAATAGTTAATCAGTTGCATGGTTAATTAGTTGAATAGTTCAATCGGAAACTAAGCAACTAGTTGACCAAGCAACCAAGCAACTGACATATATGGCTAGAAAAGCGCAAATAGCAAAATCAAATAAAAATCCAAAATATTCTACGCGAATAGTGCGTAGGTGCTGGCGTTGCGGCCGCAATCGCGGCTATATGCGCGACTTTGGGCTTTGCAGAATATGTTTTAGGGAGCTGGCAAACAGCGGAGATGTGCCGGGGATTACTAAATCGTCGTGGTAGTTCTTAAAAACTATTAATTATAGATAAAATATTTAAAATATTAAATTCAAAGCAGTTAATTAGTGATTAGTTACTTAGTGATTAGAAAGTTGAGTGATTAAGAAATTGAGTGTTTAACCTAATTAACTAATTAACCAAGCAACTAATTAACTAAATAATATGACAGATCCAATCGCAGACATGCTAACACGCATTAGAAATGCTTCAGCCGTGAAAAAGGGAGAGGTTGTTTTGCCTATGAGCAGGGTAAAATATAATATTGCTAAAATTTTAGAAAAAGAAAAATGGGTTAATAAAACAGAAGTTATTAAAAGTAAAGGATTAAAAAATAGCAGTTTTGTTTTTGATGAATTAAAAATAGTTTTGAAGTATAATGAAGATGGCTCTCCTGCCATAAGATCGCTAAAAAGGATAAGCAAGCCGGGCTGTAAAATATATGTTAGCAAAGACAAACTGCCGAGGGTTTTAAATAATTTAGGTATAGCAATTATTTCCACCTCCAAGGGCATAATGACAAATATGGATGCCCGCAAACAAGGTATGGGAGGAGAAGTTATCTGTGAAATCTACTAATAAATATGACACTAATCCACAAATAAATGCGAATGCCGCTAATTGCTAATATGCGAATACATTATATTAGCAATTCGTAGATTAGCATTTATTAGCGGATTAGCATCACATCATATGTCTAGGTTAGGAAAACTGCCAATTAAATTGCCGGAAGGAACTCAAGCTAAAATTGAGAATGGTTTTATAATAGTTAAGGGGCCTAAAGGCGAGTTAAAGCAAAAATTGCATAAATTAGCAAAAGTAGAAATAAAAGAAAGAGAGATTTTAGTATCTGTCGCCAATGCGGAAGATAGAAAAGAAAAGGCTTTTTGGGGGTTGTTTAGGAGCTTGATCAACAATATGACAGAGGGAGTTAATAACGGCTATGAGAAGAAATTGGAAATAAACGGAGTTGGTTTCAGGGCATCGGTCAGCGGCCAGAAATTAATTTTAAATGTAGGATATTCTAATCCGGTTGATTATAATTTGCCGGCGGGGATTGCGGCGCAGGTTGAGGGCAATGTTATTGCCATCAGCGGAATTGATAAACAATTAGTCGGGGAAACAGCCGCTCGAATCAGAAAAATAAGAAAGCCGGAGCCATATAAAGGTAAAGGCATTAAATATATTGATGAAGTAATTAGGCGAAAAGTAGGAAAAGCAGCCAGCAAAGGAGAGTAAGCAATTTAAGATTTAAGATTTATGATTTTTAATATTAAATTTAAGCATACAGTTAATGTCAATCTTAAATCCGCAATCTTAAATCTTAAATTATTATATGAATAAACAAAAAATAAAACAAGAGCAAAGAGACAGGCGCAGAGGAAGGATCCGCGTAAAAATCAGCGGATCAAGCGATCGTCCGCGGCTGAGTGTTTTTAAATCCAATAAAAATTTATATTTGCAGTTAATTGATGACAGCGAAGGCAAGACTTTAGCCAGCGCTTACGGCAAAGAAATAAAATCTTCCTTCACTAAAGCCGCGGATGTTAAAAAAGCTGCGGAGAATAAGGATAAAAACACTTCCCTTGGTTTTGAGCTGGGAAAATTAATAGCCAAGAAGGCGCTGGACCCCGCCAAAAGCGGGACAGGTAAGAAAATCAAAAAGATAGTTTTTGACAGGGGCGGCTATAAATACCATGGCGTCATTAAGGATATGGCGGATGGGGCGAGAGAGGGAGGACTGGAATTTTAGATTTACGATTTACGATTTACGAATTAAATTATTTATTTTATATGATAGAAAATAAACAAAAACAAGATAGCGGAACAGGGGAAGATAAAAGCGGCAGCCAAAAAGCCGATGTTGATGTTGATAAAAAAATAGTTGCCGTTAATCCTAAGCAAGAATCCGCGCAGCCAAAGCCGCAAGTTAAGAAAAAATTATTTCAAGGCAATAAAAAAGGCGGTTTCAAAAACAAGGCAGGCAGAGATCAGGATGATTTTGATCAGAGTATTGTTGATATCGCCAGAGTAACGCGTGTTATGGCAGGCGGCAAAAGAATGCGTTTTAGGGCTTGCGTGGCGATAGGCGACAAGAAAGGCAAGGTCGCGATCGGATTGGCAAAAGGCGCTGATGTGACGATTGCGGTTACGAAAGCGGTTAATGAGGCAAAGAAAAAATTTATTAAAGTTGCTATTGTTAACGATACTATTCCCCATGAGATTTTTCAAAAATTCGGCGCCGCTAAAATTTTGTTCAAGCCGGCGCGCGAAGGGCGCGGTATTATCGCCGGCGGAGCCGTTAGAATTGTTTTGGAATTATCAGGCATAAAAAATATTACCAGTAAAATTTTAGGCACAAATAATAAAGTAAGCAACGCAAAGTGTACGATTGAAGCATTAAGAAACTTAAAGAAAGTTGAAGTTAAGAAAAAGGTAGAGAATAAAAAACAAAGTTAATTAGGGCTTAGTTACTTAGTGATCAGGACTTTTCTGATTTAATTTTTCCTAATTAACTAAGCACTAAGCAACTAATTAACTAAAATATTATGTCATTATCACTCCATACAATTAAACCGGCTAAAGGCGCGACAAAGAAAAGAAAACGCATCGGCAGAGGCAATGCTTCCGGAACTGGAACTTACAGCGGCCGCGGCCTCAAGGGCCAAAAATCAAGATCAGGCGGAAAATCCGGACTGAAGCGCTTGGGCATGAAAATGATGCTGAGAACAATACCGAAAAAGCGCGGATTTAAATCTGATAAGCCGAAAAATCAAGTTGTTAATTTAGCTGATTTAAATAAGCATTTTAAAGACAGCGATGAAATCAATCCAAAAAACTTGCTTAAAGCCGGCTTAATCGGTAAAATAGATTTACCGGTAAAGATTTTAGGTACAGGAGAGCTAAAGCTGAAAAATTTAAAATTCAGCGGAGTTAAGATGAGCGATAGCGTTAAGATGAAGTTGGAAGTTAGAAGTAAGAAGTAAGAAGTAAGAATAATTTGTAGTGCGGCAATAATTTAACAATTTAACAATTTAACAATTTTACAATGTTCAATAAACTTATCCAAATTTGGAAAGCCAAGGATTTGCGAAACAGCATATTGTATGTTTTGGCAATGCTGGTTATCTTCCGATTCGCCGCGCACATTCCCGTTCCGGGAGTTAATACAGAAGCGTTAAAAGAGCTGTTCGGGTCAAATCAAATGCTGGGCTTGCTTAATATTTTTTCAGGCGGAGGAATGCAGAATTTTTCCATTGTCATGATGGGCATAGCCCCGTATATTACTTCGTCCATTATATTCCAGCTTCTCGGCATGATTATTCCCCAACTGGAAGAAATGCGAAAAGAAGAGGCGGGGCGCCAAAAAATTAATATGTGGACCCGCTGGGCCACAGTTCCCTTGGCGGCCTTGCAGTCTTACGGCATGATAACATTGCTTAGAAGATCGTCTATTGATATTTTGGGCGATATTTCCGGCTTTGACTTGCTTTCAATGATAATTATAATAACAGCCGGCACCATATTTTTAATGTGGATCGGAGAGCTTATTACTGAAAAGAATATAGGAAATGGAATATCTTTGTTAATATTCGCGGGAATTGTAGCCGGCCTTCCGCAGGCGGTCCAGCAGATTATTGTTACATTTAATCCTGCCATGCTGTTTACTTTTGTCGGCTTTATACTTATCGCCTTAATCACTGTTGTCGGAGTCGTGGTAATCACCGAAGGGCAGCGCAATGTGCCGGTTCAATACGCCAGACAAATCAGAGGCCACAGAATGTACGGAGGGACAAGCACCCACTTGCCTTTAAGAGTAAATATGGCCGGAGTTATCCCGATTATTTTTGCTATTTCAGTTGTTTTATTTCCCTCAATGATCGCCCAGTTTTTTATACATGCGCGCAGCAGCTGGATAGCCGGCGCGGCCGAATGGGTTATTTCCGCTTTTCAAAACCAATTATTTTATGGAATTTTGTATTTTTTGCTGGTTTTCGCCTTTACTTTTTTTTATACCGAAGTTATTTTTCACCCTACTCAAATTGCCGAGAATTTGCAGAAGCAAGGCGGGTTTATACCGGGCATCAGGCCGGGCAGACATACTAGTGAATATTTAGCCAATACTACGCATAAAATTATATTTGTCGGGGCTTTGTTTTTGGGCTTGATAGCGATACTGCCTTTAATTATGCGCTATTTCACGGGAATGCAGTCATTGGCAATAGGCGGCACAGGCCTTTTAATCGTGGTTGCCGTTGTTATTGAAACAGTAAAACAAATTGAGTCTCAGTTGACCATGAGGGAATACGAGAGTAATTAAGAAGTAAGAAGTAAGAAGCAAGAAGTAAGAAGTTAGAAGTAAGAAGTTAGAAGTAAGAAGTAAGAACCCTTAAGGGGTTTTTTTGTTTTTTTGTTTTTGTGGTATAATTTAGTTAAACAGTTAATCAGTTGAGTGGTTGATAAGTTTGTTGTTATATAAACTAATCAACTGAGTAACTATGCAACTAAGCAACTAATTTATATGGAAGCATTAATAGAAGCGAAAAAATTAAATTTTGTATACAACAAAGGCAAGGATAATGAATTTCAAGCTTTGATAAACGTAAGCTTAAAAATTTTTCCTGAAGAGTTTGTTATTTTTTTTGGCCCTTCCGGATGCGGCAAATCCACTTTGCTTAATATTATAGCCGGTTTGGAGACTACGCAAAGCGGGAGCATTACGGTATCCGGTAAAGAAGTTTCCGCGATGGACAGCAAGGAATTTGTTTATTATCACCGCAAGAGCATAGGCATGATCTATCAAGCGTATAATTTAATCAATAGCTTGTCGGTCTTGGATAATGTCGCTTTGCCGCAGATTTTTTTAAGTGTTAGAAAAAAAGAAAGAGAAAAAAAGGCGCTGGAATTATTGGAGAGATTCGGGATTATCAAACAGGCAAAAAAAATACCGGTTGAATTGTCAGGAGGGCAGCAGCAGAGAATAGGAATAGCCCGGGCCATTATCAATGATCCTGATATTATTTTGGCTGATGAGCCGATAGGAAATCTGGATTCAGTTTCAGCAAAAAATGTTTTAGAGATTCTCAGGAATGAGCTTAATCAAAAAGAAAGAAAGACCGTAATATTGGTTACGCACAATCCTGAGTATTTGGAATATGGGGACAGGATCTTTTACATGAAAGACGGCATGGTTACCAGGGAAACAGTGCCTCGCGAAAAATACAAAGCAGAGCTTGATCAAAGCAAAACTTTTGCCAAAGCGCCAACGGCTGAACTGGAAGATATGATGAGAGTTTATCAAGGCCTTACTCCGGAGCAGATTAATATCATCATCATGCCTTATAAAGCCAGGCTGTTCGCGCATCATTTTATCACTAACCGCAATATGGAAGAAACAAGAATTTTTGAAGACACAATACAAAAAAAATTATTGCACACAATATCAAATGAAGATTTTTTTAGCGTGCTGGACAGGTCGTATCAGGAAGGCGGCGTGGGGCTGGATAAAAGAACCGCCCAAAAAATATTCAGGAAAGTCAACAGAAAAATCAGAATAGCGCATTATATTTACAGAAAAGGCCGCCAGAGGAAAGATAAATTCGGCAAGCATATAAAAATAACAGATGAAGAAAAAATTGACAAATTAACTTTTTATTTGTTAAAAACCTATTATAGCGATTACAAAAAGGAAATAGATGATATTATGGCCAAGCGATTCAAGCAAGCGGTAAGCAGCCGGCTTTTTCACGGATTGGATAAAACAGGATTTTTAAACTTTTTAGACAAGCCGTTCAAGGAGGGGGGAGTAGGCCTTAACAGCAAAACAGCCAGAGCCATTACCGAGGAAATTGAATTAATATTAATATTAGGATACGGCATAAAGCAAAACATAGAGAATAAAAGCAAGCAAGCTCCGCATGCCAATATTATAGACAAGCACAAGGAAGATCTTGCCGAACGGCTAAGCGCGTCCTCTTCATCAAGCTTATAAATATAATGCTAATCCGCGAATTGCGAATTTTTAAATTAAAAATACAAGAATATAAAAATATAAAAATAAACTATAAAAAATTATTTTAGGTATTCTTGTATTTTCATATTTTCATTATTCTTAGCGATTAGCATTATATCTTATACATTATTTTATGTTAATAGCAGACATTTTTAGATTATCCACCAGAATGTTCAGGAGCAACCGCTCTAGGACTATTTTAACCATACTTGGGATTAGCGTTGGAATTGGAGCCATATTGTTTTTAGTTTCTTTGGGATATGGACTGCAAAGGCTTATTTTGGGCCAAATCACCACATCTGAATCATTGCTTAGTTTGGATGTTAGCGCCAGCGATCTGACAAGTTTGAATTTAGACGGCAAAGCGGCAGAAAGCATTAAGCAAATCCCCGGAGTTGAGAGGATAAGCCCGTTAGTTTCAATTCCGGCCAAGATGAGCTTGTCTGATATTTCTTCGGAAATAATCGCTAATTTCGCGAATAGCGACTTTTTTCTATTGGAAGGGACCACTATTGAGAAGGGAAGATTTTATTCAGAAAGCATGGAAGATAAGAATAAAATTATTATCTCCTCATCAATTTTGCGCCTTTTTGACTTAAACGAAGATAATTATGAAGATAAAAACATTAATTTTGTTTTATTTTCACCCAATAAATCCGAAGATAGTGAAAACTTAGCAAGAAATAATATTAATTTAAGCGGAGATTTTCAGATAATAGGAATAATAGAAGAAGAAAATTCAAATTATGTTTATCTGCCGTCTTCTGCCATAGAAGGATTAGGGATTGACGATTACAGTAAAATTAAAGTTAAAGTTGACAATAAAGATAATTTAGATTTGATTAGAGACCGTATGATAGAGCAAGGATATGCCGTAAGCGCCCTTTCCGATATTATTGAGCAGGCTAATCAGATTTTCAGGATAGCGCAGATTGCTTTGGCTTTATTCGGTATTGTGGCTTTGCTGGTAAGCGCCATAGGCATGTTTAACACTATGACCATTGCTCTTCTTGAAAGAACGCAGGAAATCGGCATTATGAAAGCCCTTGGCGCGACCGGTTTGGATATTTGGAATATGTTTTTAGGAGAGGCGACAATTATCGGATTTCTGGGCGGGGTAGGAGGAATCGTTATTGGATTTCTGGGCGGCGAAATTTTTAATTACGGAGTAAATTTATTGGCAGGAGCTTTTGGCGGGGAAAAAGTTGATTTTTTCTGGACGCCGTTTTGGTTTATATTTTTAGTTGTATTGTTTTCTACTTTTGTTGGAGTCGCTACCGGCTTTTATCCGGCTCGCAGAGCGGCGAAGATTAATTGCTTGGAAGCGCTGAGGTATAAGTAGGGATTAGGGCTTAGGGCTTAGGGAATAGGGGATAGGATATGTTTATTATTAAATTTAAATATATGGCGAATTTATTTTCAAAAACAAAAATATCCAAAGTATCAAGCAGTATTTTAAAAGGCGGAGTAAAAGAAAAGATGGAAATAGCAAAATCCGCTAAATATGGTTTTTCTAAAATTCAAATGGATAAAAAACTTCAAGATTTAGGCTATGATTCAAGCAGAAGAAAAAGAATTATGAACAGCATGTTGGGAGCAACTAATCAAGAGCCGCGAAAGCCAAGCTTGGATGAATTAGCCAAGATAGAGCGAAAAGAAGAAAGAGGCAAGAGATTAAGGGTATATTTAGGAAGGATTTCAGAGAGAGAGGTGGAAGAATATAAAAGAAAAAAAGGCGGCTGGTATGACAAGCGGCAAGCTCCCGGCTTTGCCGGAAAGGGATTAAGCCCGGAAGAATCGCGCGGCTTCGCGCTGGGCGGCAAGAACAATAGCTTGGGAATTAACACGAAAGAGCCGCCAAGATTCAGGGGGATAAATAATAGTTAAAATTTACATAAAACCGATTGCGATGTTTTTGAATTTTTATTAAAGTTAAGCGAAAATTTATGGCTTTAAATTTAATTTTTTTAATTATTGGATTTGCTTTTATTTTTTGGGGAGCGCAGTATTTGATTAACGCGGTTGTTTTTTTATCCCGCAAATTAGGCATTTCAACCTTGGTTATCGGCTTGACGGTTGTCGCGTTCGGCACTTCTACGCCTGAATTGTTCGTTGGTATTTGGTCGGCGATCAAAGGCGATCCGATAATATCATTAGGCAATGTTTTAGGGGCGAATTTAGCCAATATTGGCTTAATTATCGGGCTGACCGCTTTAATCCAGCCGATTAAAGTAAAAACATCCTCATTGAAAAAAGAGTTTCCTTTTGTAATTTTGGCTCCGGTAATGCTTTATCTATTGGCCATGGATGGAATTTTGTCGCGGCTTGACGGAATTATTTTATTGATTATGGCCTTCTTGTTTATTTATTACGCGATCTGGAGCGCCGGCCAAAATAATGGCGAGCTGATAAGCAAAATCAAAGCATTAAGCCGGGCAGGCGATGCCAAAACCGAAACCGTGAGGCAGTTTTTCTTTTTAATATTGGGATTGATTCTGCTTATTTTAGGAGCTAAATTTATAGTTAGCGCGGGCATAAGCATCGCGAATATTTATGGCGTTAGTGAAATTATTATCGGTGTTACTGTAATTACTATGGGCACGGCTTTGCCTGAATTATTCGCTTCAATCACGGCTTTGATTAAACATAGCGCGGAAATTTCTTTTGGCAATGTGATAGGATCCACGATTTTTAATATTTTTGTGATCTTGGGCATAGTTGTAATAATTTCGCCGATTATCGTGCCGGCTTATTTAATCAATTTTGATTTATTATTTTTAATTTTATTCACTTTGATTTTAGTAACTTTACTGCGCACCAGCGACAGAATGGTGAGAGTTGAAGGAGCTGTATTGCTAATTTCTTATATTTGTTATATTGTATATTTGGTTTATACGGGATGATTTCGCGTAACGCATAACGCGTAACGCGTAACGCGTAACGCGTAACGCGTAACGCGTAACGCGTAACGCGTAACGCGTAACGCGTAACGATTTATACTGTATAGATACTTGTGGATATTAATAAGTATCGCGCAAAGCGCAAACATTAATCAATATTTGTAAGTATTAGCAAATATTTAAATAATTTAATAAAATAGCTCGTTACGCGTTACGCGTTATGAGTTACGCGTGTTATGCGTTATGCGAGAAAATATTTAATATTCTTCGGCCCTCCGGCTTCCGGAAAAGGCACGCAGGCGGATAAATTGGGAGAAAAATTGAATCTACCGGTTATTTCTCCGGGAGAGCTTTTGAGGCACGAAAGGGATTGTGGGACTGAAATCGGCAAACAAGCTGAATCAATACTTAATAGAGGCGGATTAGTGTCTGACAAAATAATTGAAAAAATTATTAACAAGCGGTTGGCAAAAAGAGACGTAAAACAGGGATTTTTGCTGGATGGCTATCCTCGCGCAATCAGCCAGTTAAAATTTTTAAATAATAAATTCAAAAAAATAGCCTCTGATAAAGACATGATTTTAGCTGTTTATATTCATGTAAGCGCCAAAGAAGTTAAAAAGAGAATCGCAGGCCGCAGAGTATGCGATTGCGGAACTTCATACCACACAATATATAATCCGCCCAAGAAGCAAGGCATTTGTGATTTGTGCGGAGCCAAGCTGTACAAGCGAAAAGATGATTCAGCGGAGATAATAAAAATTCGGGTAGATCGTTTTAATAAAAACATAAAACCGATACTGAAGCATTATAAAAAAAATAATATTCTAATTAATATAAACGGAGAGCAAAGCATAGCGGAGGTGGAGCAGGATATTTGGAAATCAGTTAAACATAATGCAAATACTGCAAATTAAAATGCAAATACTACAAATATTTTTATGCGAATATTTATTCGCGTTATTCGCAATTTGCGGTATTCGCATATAATTTGTAGATTAGCATTATACTTATGGTTATAATAAAAACAAAAAAAGAAATAGAGATAATGCGTAAGGGAGGTAAAATTTTGGCTGAAATCATGAATAAGCTTGCCAAAGAAATCGCGCCGGGAGTCAGTACTGAACATTTAGAAAACATGGTCTGCGAATTAATTGGCAAAGCGGGCGGCAGGCCGTCTTTTAAGGGTTATAGATCCAAGCGCAATGCTCAAGCTTTTCCAACGGCTTTGTGCGTTTCCATAAATAATGAAGTGGTCCACGCTCCGGCTCTGCCATCCCGCGAATTAAAATTAGGCGATATAGTCGGCTTGGATTTGGGCATGGAGCATCCTTTTGGGAAAAATATTAACGGATATTATACGGACATGGCTTATACAATAGCAGTCGGAAAAATAAGCAAGCAAGCAAGCCGGTTAATCAGTACAACAAAAAAATCTTTAGAATTAGCCATTAAACAAGTTAAGCCGGGCAACACTTTGAGCGATATTGGCGGAGCAATTCAGGATTTTGTTGAATCAAATGGCTTTTCCGTAGTGCGCGAATTAGTCGGCCACGGAGTCGGCACCGCCGTGCATGAAGATCCGCAAGTGCCTAATTACAAAATCGTAGACGATAGTTTTGAAAACATTGTTTTAAAGCCGGGAATGGCCATAGCGATTGAGCCCATGGTTAATGTTGGCGGTTGGAAAATTAAAACAGGCAAAGACGGATTAACCATAATGACTGCTGACGGAGAATTAAGCGCCCATTTTGAGCATACGGTGGCTATTACGGAGAAAGGGTGCGAAGTGCTTACAATCGCGTAACGCATAACGCATAACTAATAATTAAAATTATTTAGTTTTTTAGTTAACGAGTTAATTTTGATTAAAAATTATTTAGTTAACGAGTTAACGAGTTCTGATTCTTTAATAAAATAAAATATATAAAATAACCCGTTAATCCGTTAACTCTTTAACTAAATAATAAATAATACTTTAGTTGAGTAATATTTTAATTATTTATAAATTATGATTTATGCGAAAAAATATTTAGGAATAGATTGGGGCGAAAAAAGAATCGGCCTGGCCTTGGGCGATAGTGAAACTAAAATCGCTACGCCTTTTAATGTTGCGGGAAGCATTAAAGAAATAATAAAAATTATTAAGGAAGAAAAAATCGATGCAATTATTCTTGGCAAGCCGGTTAAAATGTCAGGCAGAGATGAATTGTCTGATGAATTTGAATCATTTATTAAATTATTAAGAAAAAAGGCCGGTATTCCGATAGAGATGATTGACGAGCGTTTATCCAGCAAAGCGGCAGACGCTTTGGCAGGTGATAAAAGAGCAAACCCTCCTTCATTAAAGTTTCGGCGGGCAAGAGCTCCGCGTGATGCAGTCGCGGCTATGTTAATTTTACAAAGTTATTTAGACGGCGCATAACGCATAACGCATAACGCATAACGCATAACGCATAACGCATAACGCATAACGCATAACGCATAACGCATAACGCATAACGCATAACGCATAACGCATAACGCATAACGCATAACGCATAACGCATAACGCATAACGC
>JAZDKT010000062.1:0-2870 GCA_043802685.1 Candidatus Falkowiibacteriota bacterium
CCACGCAGGCATTGGCGGCGGAATATGTCGCAAGAAATTATAGTAAATTGGAAAGAAAGGTTTACGGCGTGCCGGAGGATATAGAACAATGGGTGGCAAAGTTAAAATTAAAATCCATGGGTGTTGCCATTGATAAATTAACCGCGGAACAAGAAAAGTATTTAAATTCGTGGGAGATTGGAACGTAGAAAAACACGAAAACACGAAAACACTCGGCTTCGCCTCAAAACACGAAAACACACTAAAGCATTAAAATAATAATATAATAATTATCTGACATTTTAAATTTACGGAGTTTTACTCTTTGTCATTTTGAGCTTAATGCTCAGGGAAAATTATGTTTTAATAATTTTTTCCCCGCAGCGGCGGGTAGAATGGCAAAGCGTGAAAGATGCTTGTAATTTAAATGTGTCGGACTGTAAACTTTATGCAAAAGTCAAGTTTAAGATTGGTAACTTCCGAATCAGTTACCGAAGGCCATCCGGATAAAATTTGCGATCAAATCAGCGATGGCATTTATGACGAGATGATTAAGCAAGACCCGGACAGCCATGCCGGCATAGAATGTTTTTGCACTACCGGCTTGGTGTTGGTTGGCGGCGAAGCCAGAACCAAGAGTTATGTTAATATAGAGCAGACAGTCAGGAATGTTTTGAGGGATATCGGCTACGACAAGCAAGAATATGGCTTTTGTTGCGATGATGTCGGGGTGATTGTGACGCTTCACGAACAAAGCCCGGATATTGCCCAAGGAGTTGATGAAGGAATAGGCGAATTTAAAGAGCAAGGCGCCGGGGATCAAGGATTAATGTGGGGCTATGCTTGTGATGAAACCCCGGAATTGATGCCCTTGCCCATAATGCTTGCTCATAGACTGACAAAAAGATTGGCCGAGGTTAGAAAGACAGGAATTTTGCCTTATTTGCGCCCGGACGGCAAGAGTCAAGTAACAGTTGAATATGACAATGGAAAAGCCAAGCGAGTGGAAACCGTTGTTATCGCGGCTCATCACAGCGATAAGGTTAATATTAAAAAATTAAGAGCGGATATCAGGGAAAAAGTCATAGAGCCGGTACTCGGCGATTTAATGGACGATAAAACCAAAATTTTTATTAATTCAACCGGGCGTTTTATTATCGGCGGACCGCCGGCTGACGCCGGATTAACCGGCAGAAAAATCATAGTTGACACTTATGGCGGAGTTGGAGCCCATGGCGGCGGCTGTTTTTCCGGCAAATGCGTTACCAAAGTTGACCGCAGCGGCGCTTATATGGCAAGATATGTTGCTAAAAATGTAGTCGCCGCGGGACTGGCTGATAAATGCCAGCTTCAAGTGGCTTATGCCATCGGCGTAGCTGAACCGGTCGGTATTTACGCGCAAACTTTTGATACCAATAAAATTCCGGAAGATAAAATAATAGAATTAATTAAAAAGCATTTTGATTTTAGGCCAAAAGCCATAGTTGACAAGCTTGATTTAAAACGGCCGATCTACAGAAAAACCGCGGCTTACGGCCATTTCGGCCGCAATGACAAAGATTTTACATGGGAAAATACTGACAAGGCCGAGGATTTAAAAAAGGATGCCGGACTATAAAACTATGTTCACGGGAATCGTTGAAAAAACAGGAAAAATACAAAATATCAAGAAAGATGGCGGAAAAATTTACTTTACCATAGAAGTAAAATATTTTTTGCAGGATATTAAAATCGGCGGCAGTATTTCCTGCGACGGAGTTTGCTTGACTGTTGTTAAAAAAAATAAAAACAGTTTTACTGTTGAGCTGATGCCGGAAACTTTAAGATTGACGAAATTCGCGGATTCTCAAGCTGGCGATTTGATTAATTTGGAAAAATCATTAAAAATCGGAGAGCGTATAGACGGGCATTTTGTCATGGGGCATGTTGACGGAGTTGGGATAGTTAGCAAGATTGAGCGGGAAGGGGAATATATTAACTTGATTATAAAAGTTCCTAAAAAAATAATAAAATATTTAGCCTACAAAGGGTCAGCTTCTATCAACGGAGTAAGTTTAACAATTGCCGGCAATGGGAAAGACTGGTTGAAAGTTTGTTTAATTACGCATACTTTAGAAATAACTAATTTAGCGAATTTGAAATCCCGGGATAAAGTGAATATTGAAGTGGATATGATCGCGAGGTACTTGGAGAGATTAGCGGTCGTGACGCGATAGCGGCGCGAACGCGTTTGTAGTTTTGCGCGCAAAGTTCGCGTACGCACCGCCTCCTCCCGCTGCGGCGGGATGCGGCGTTGCGTCCGCTTATGCAGCAAAGTATATTTATGAAATCAAACACATTCAAAAAATTAAACTCCAAAGGATTAAAAATCGCGATTGTTCAGGCAAGGTTTAATCGGAAAATTACAGACGCGCTGGCACAGGGAGCCGTTAAGGCCCTTATGGAATCAGGAGTTGCTGAAAAAGATGTTAAGATATTTCAAGTTCCGGGCGCTTTTGAAATTCCTTTAGTCTGCCAAAGATTGGCTCGTCCGCCAGCCGGCGGAAAAAAATATAACGGCATTATAGCAATTGGTGCTATAATAAAAGGAGAGACAGCGCACTTTGACTATATAGCCCAAGCCGCGACAGACGGAATTATGCGAGTAATGCTTGATCAAAATTTGCCAATCGCTTTTGGAGTAATTGCCACCTATAATTTAGCCCAGGCAAAGGCGCGAGCGCGGGATAATAAAAAAAATAAGGGCTATGAAGCCGCGATGGCCTTAATTGAAATACTTTCCTCGCATAACGCATAACGCATAACGCATAACGCATAACGCATAACGCATAACGCATAACGCATAACGCATAACGCATAACGCATAACGCATAACGCATAACGCATAACGC
>JAZDKT010000063.1:0-3547 GCA_043802685.1 Candidatus Falkowiibacteriota bacterium
GCTAGAGCTATATTCTTTTATAAAATCGTAAATCGTAAATCTGTAATCGCAAATCACTTTGGGCCATTAGCTCAGCTCGCTCCGGTAGCCCCGCAGGGCGTACCGGAGTAAACTAGAGCGCTCAGATGGACATCGGAGAGGCAAGGAAGGTTGAATATAAGTTAAAAAAGTTAAAAAAATAGGAATGTTATTGAAAGAATAATAAATGAAGGAATAATTACTTTGGGCCATTAGCTCAGTTGGCTAGAGCGCTTCCATGGCATGGAAGAGGTCAAGGGTTCAAGTCCCTTATGGTCCACAAGCGTTTCATGTAGAACATTTGCTTGCTCCACGTGGAACAAATAAATTATTTAATATTAGCGAAAAAAGTATTTTGAATTTAATAAGTATTAATTACTAATATCATTTGTTCCACAAGGAACATTCAATTATTAAATTACACATTTGCGTTATTTAATAATTAATCAAGTTTATTTCCGCAGTATATGAAAATACAAGAATATGAAATTATGAAAATAAGATATTTTTATATTCTTGTATTTTCATATTTACATTATTCAGTTTGAAGCAAGATAATTATTATTTTTATTCAAACACGTAATTCTTAAACTTTTTAATTTAAACTAAAATATATGGAATTAACAAATCAAAATTTTAAACAAGAGGTTGAGGAAAACAAGGGCTTGGTATTAGTTGACTTTGCCGCTTTATGGTGCGGGCCATGCAAACTAATGGCGCCCATAATAGATGAATTAGCCGAGGACTATAAAGGCAAGGATATTAAGATCGGCAAATTGGACATTGATGATGGAAATGAAGTTGCTGAGAAATACAATGTAATGAGCGTGCCAACTTTTATTTTATTCAAAGGCGGGGAAGTGATTGAGCAATTAACCGGCTATCAAAGCAAGGATGCTTTGGAAGAAATAATTAATAAAAATTTGTAGTTTTTTGCATTTTTCAATTTAAAGTCCACAGTTTTGTAGACTAAAAGTTTTTTTAAGCTCAAGGTGGATAAGTCCACAGTACTGTGGACTTTAAATTGAAGCTTGGCTAATGTTAGCCAAAATAAAAAAGGGGATTATTTGGGGATAATTATTGCTAAATTTGACAGATTTGGGAAAGTGTTGTTTAATAAAAAAATCATCATTTTATATTTTGGCAATTCAATTGTTTTATGAATTATCCATTTGACTGTATTACAAAACTTATATTTGTTGAACATAAACCAGTAAAAGCGGATGTTATTTTAATACCTGGCGGAAGCCGTCTTCAGCTTATGAAAAAAGCGGCTGAATTATACAAACAGGGATATGCTTCATATATTTTGCCCTCTGGTGGAAACAATATTAAACTGCCAAACTCAAAAACAGAATGGGAGTATCTTAAAAACATTGCCATTTCGCTTGGAGTTCCTGAAAATGCTATCTTAAAAGAAGATCAAGCAAAACATACTTTTGATAATGCAAATTTGTCTTGGCAAGTGCTTCAAAGCAAAGGCCTGAAAATTAAAAAAGTGATACTTGTTTGCAAGACACATCATTCAAGAAGAGCATTATTAACATATCAAACGATTTTTCCAACTGATATTGATTTTGTAGTTTGTCCAATATTTGATGAAAGAAATGTGCGTAAAGATAATTGGTTTTTGAATCAAGATAAAATAGATATAATAATGAAAGAAGTTGAAAAAATTGGGCAATACTTTGGAAAGAATATTCTTGATTGGGCAAACCGTTAAATTGTTAAAACAATTAATCAATAATTTAACAATAAAATTAACATTATGTACGATACGATTATAATAGGATCCGGGCCTGCCGGGATGACTGCCGGCATTTACGCGGCGCGGCGCGAGATGAAAACTTTAATTCTGGGAAAAGAGCTGGGCGGCCAGCTTATTTGGGCTTCGGAGATTGAGAATTATCCCGGGTTTAAATCAATCAGCAATTTTGAATTAATATCCAAAATGCAAGAGCAGGTTAAAAATCTGGGAGTGGAAATAAAAACAGAAGAAGTGAAAAAAATTGAGAAAACAGACGATAAATTTATTTTACATACCAATAAATCACAATTTGAAGCGAAAACCGTTATTTTGGCCTTGGGTTTGGTTCCGCGCCGATTGGCTATCCCAGGCGAACGGGAATTTACCGGCAAGGGTGTGTCGTATTGCGCCACTTGCGACGGGCCTTTTTACAAAAACAAGACAGTGGCGGTGGCAGGCGGAGGAAATTCCGCGGTTGACGCAACGGAAATATTATCCAAGATCGCCGCTAAAGTTTATTTAATACACCGCCGGGATGAGTTCAGGGCGTTTGAAGCGCTGGTGGAAGAGGTAAAAAGCAAAAAAAACGTGGAACTTGTTTTAAGCAGTGAAATTAAGGAGGTTGTCGGAAGCAATAAATTAGAAAAAATTAAAGTTGTAAATAAAAAAACCGGCCAAGAAAAAGAAATAGCTGTTGACGGTTTGTTTGTTGAAGTCGGGCGAATCGCCAGCACGGATTTGGTGGCGGACATGGTTAAGCGCGATGAGAAAAATCAAATTATTGTTGATGAAAAGTGCCAAACCGGTCTGCCGGGTATGTTCGCTGCCGGAGATGTTACTCCGGTTGAATTCAAGCAGATTACCATTGCCTGCGGCCAAGCGACAATCGCTGCTTTGGCTGCTTATCAGTATATACAGCTGAACAGAGAAAATAGTAAAATAAATAATAAAATAGTAAAATAATAAAAATAATAAAATAAAAAGAAATTTAACTTCTTTGGTTTGGAGGAATTAAGTTCTTTTTGTTTGCGCGACTAAATAAATTATTTTTTCCTTGACATATAATAAGAATGTGATAAGATGCAAGACGAAACAGGGGGCAAAGATCCGTCAAATTGTGCAGCCCTCTTTCCAAAGGGAAACAACAGGTGTAGGTCTTCCTGCCCGCTCTCTGTTTCATTTTCATCGCACATTTTAAAAATTTTATCGGGGCGCAGCCAAGGCGGTTAAGACATTGGATAAGAAATTGCTTATCTCTGATTTTAAATATTTGGCGCGCCCCGACCACATTCTTCAAACAAGCTGTCAATTTATTTTGGCAGTTTTTTCTTTGGTGAAAATTAAAAAAAATTTTTCAATAAAAAAACTGCCGGTGTTCTAATTTTTTGCCGGCAGTGTTGTTGGTTTAATTGGCAATTAATGAAATCCGCGCGCGTAATCCCCGAACTTGATTCCATAAGACTTGCCCCATATATCTATGTTGATTTTTTTGTTGTTTTGGGAATTTCTACTCAAAAGAGCATTCGGCGACATCCCCATGTTTACTTGAATATACTGATGTGGTGAAATATACCAAACCATTGTCCATTTCAGCGCTATGTCAGAGTCATTAAAAAAACCGCTTTTTATTAATAATGTTCTCATTAAATAGTTCATGTTGGTACAATGCAAAAATCCGGTTTGGCTCCACATTTTATCAATGTCATTGCTGAAAACATTAAATAATTTTGTATAGGTTTTTATTCTTTGGCTGCGGTATTTCGCGATTAATATTTCATAAGC
>JAZDKT010000064.1:0-7904 GCA_043802685.1 Candidatus Falkowiibacteriota bacterium
GCTTTAGCCCGCTTACGGCCGCGTTATAACGGATTAAGTTAACATGCAACAAATTAGGCTTTGAATTGGAATTAATAAATTTTATCAGATTATCCGCGTCGTTCCGCTTGTCATTCACGTCTTCCAGCATAATATATTCCAAAAAAACTTTGCGGTTGGTTCTGTTAAAATAATAATCAAGAGCTTTTTTTATGTCCGCCAATTTATGCGCCTTGTTTATCGGCATAAGCTCAGACCGCTTTTCGTCATTGGCCGTTGCCAAAGATATAGCCAAATTAACTTGCGGAAAATCTTTAGCCAAGCGCTTAATCCCCTCTGGCAGTCCGGCGGTGGACACGGAAATATGCCTTGCTCCGAAATTGAATAATCCTGCATCCATCAAGCTTTTAATGCTTTTAGCCACTGCTTCATAATTCATAAACGGCTCGCCCATGCCCATAAACACTATGCCGTGAAAACTGCCGGCTAAATTATTCTTTTTAATGAATTGCTTCCAGAACAATATTTGATCGGTTATTTCTTCGTTGGTTAAATTTCTTTTAAACCCTGAATTGCCGGTCGCGCAAAATTTGCAGCCCAAAGAGCAGCCTGCCTGAGATGATACGCAGGCCGACCAATGATCGCTTAGCGGGCTTAACAATACTGTTTCAATATAATTGCCGTCAACTAATTTCAACAATGCTTTAAAGGATTTTTTGTTGGACGCTTTTAAGACATTCTCGGCTTCAAAAGACAGTATTTTTATTTCCTTGTCCATTTTTTCCCTTAGCTCTTTGGGAATGGTTGTGATTTCAGAAAAACAAGCAGCGCCGTCCTGATAAACGGCTTTGATAATCTGCTTCAACCTATAGCTTGGCAAATTGTTGTTTTTTAAAAATTCATTTATTTCTTTAATTTCCATAAATTTTATTTTATCAATTGCGAAGTCAAGGCGATCATCTGCTCCTTTTCTTTGGGATTGCTTTCCGCTATGAGCAAAGCCAGCGCTGTCAACGCATTGTCATTTATTTTCTTTTCTCCGCTCCGGCGGTATAAATAATTATTTCTATCCAAAAAATAGACAAACAAAAACGAGCCGACGCGCTTATTGCCGTCAGTGAAAGGATGGTCTTTGATGGTTAGATACAAAAGATGAGCCGCTTTGGCTTCAATTGATTTATACAATTCCTTGCCGCCAAATGTCTGATAAAGATTTTTAGCTATGCTCTCAAATTTACAGCTTACTTCATTGCCGAAAATATCGCCGGCTTCTTTTTTGGATATTAAATTTTTTTTCAATTCCAAAATGACATTCAAACAATTTTCATACTCTAAAACAAACTTGGCTTTTTTGCCTGCTTCAACTTTTAGCTTGCTCTTGTCATACTTTTCCAAAAGAGACAATGTTTTTGAATAATCAGCCAGAAGATTTAATATTTCTTTTTCTTGGCCTTGTAAAATTTTTGCTTTTGCTTTTTTCTGTAAAAAACTGATTGTCTCTTGCAACTGGTTGAATTTGTTATTAGCTTCCAATAATCTTTTCTCGTTTACGGCATATCCTTGCAACAAATAATTTTTTAATATTTTAGTCGCCCAAATACGAAATTGCGTTGCTCTTTGAGAATTAACACGATAACCAACGGAAATAATGGCATCTAAACTGTAAAATTCCACCTGATAAGTTTTGCCGTCCGCGGCAGTTGTTGCAATTTTTGCAACAACTGAATCCTTGAACAACTCTCCTTCTTCAAAAATATTTCGTAAATGCCGAGAAATTACTGATTTGTCCCTTCCAAAAAGCTCAGCGATTTGATTAAGTGAAAGCCAAACAGTCTCGTCTTCAAAACGCACCTTTAACTCAACCTCGTTTTTTGAAGGTTTATAGATGATAATCTCGCCTTTACTGAATTTTTTTGCTTTTTTGTTCGGCATAAAATTATTTATAATTTTATTAATATTTGGCATAAATACTTTCAAATTACATGGTGTCAGTATACAAATTTTCTTGCCTTAAGTCAATTTCATTCAGCGTTAAAACCGTCCAAAGCCAAAATAAAAAGGAGGTTATTCTAAGATAACCTCCCACTCAAAATTTTTCTTGGCTAAATTGGCTAAAGAAGAAAATGACATTCCTTTTTTAAAAGCTCTGTGGCCAATTCGGGATTTTCAAGAACAATCTCAAAAGAACCACCCCTGAGAAAATATGGGATTTTTTTCTCTTCCAACTCTTGTATCCTTACCGGACCTATCCATTCTTGCGGTATTCCAGTAATGACAACTTCCAGTTTTCTCTTTCTTTTCATTTTTCTCTCCTCCTATTGTAAAGATTATGCTTTCAATACTAAAATATAGCACAAACTATATTTTTTGTCAAATTTTCTTGCCTTAAGTCAATTTCATGCGGCGTTCATGGCAAAACAAAACAGCCCGCCAAAACAGTAGGCTGCTTTAAAATCTGCCTGCCTATCAGACATATTTGCCAAAAACCCCGCACAAAATTTATTGCGGTTGGCGGCATTATTCCGCCAACCGCAACGGACTATTTAACCTTCCGACTTTGTTAAAAGCATTCTTTGCGCGGGGTAAACTTTATTTATGCTTTTTTTTGTCGGCTTTTTTCTCAAGCATAATCCGCTTGATTTCAAGCCGCTTGGCGGTTTTGTGGGAATGCGCTTTTTTCTTCTTCCCAACCCCGGTGCTTCTTTTTGCCATATGAATATTTTAGGATATAAAATTAAGCTATTTTAACATTATCACAAATATTAAAGTAAGACAAATGCCGCGCGATCGCTATCTTTGAAAAACAAAAAGCGGATTGTTTTATCCGCTTTATCGTATGGAATATTTTTTTACCTCCTTATTCTGCCAACAGCTTCATTGGCGACATCAACCATTGTCTCAAAATTTCTCGCCATGTGGCGGCTGATGTTATGTTTCGTTTCTGAAAAGAACCTGTAGTAAAGCCCTCCGCCGATTTCAATATACATTTTTTTGCTCGTTGCCCTGCGCCTGCGATTCGTTCTGCCAGCGAATAATGAGCAAAGCAAAAAACACATATCCGCACCGTCCTTAAAATAATACGGATTTCCTTTTTGCCGCGCCATTTCAATATAATCAATGGCGTACCAACTCTCAGGGCAAGTAAAAACAAAGTCTCGCAGCATTTTGGAAACATATATCCCGCAAAGGAAAAAACCTTTAGAGATTAATTTGCTGTCTATGAGAATTTCTGAAATCTTGCCTTCAAAAATTCTTTCAATCGCCCCAAAATCTTTCACAATTTCATCTTCGCTGTCAACAACAAATTTTTTTAAGATTCTCGCTCTTTCCAATAATGCGTTTAAATCATCGCCTTCTTGATTTCCAAAAGGTATTGTCTTGCCCATTTGCTTCCTCCTTTCTCTTTAAAGATCAGTGCGATTCATATATAAAATATAATGCATTTTCCGAATTAAGTAAACCCCATTAGATGCGTGCTGTCTAACGGGGTAAAAAAAATTGAACCGAATTTTCTTCGCGAACCCTTAATCAATCAGTTTTATTATATCAACTACCACCGCGTATATTAGAGCGGCCGCTGAAAGAATGAATATGGCGATAGAATTCCATTTCGCTTTGCTTGAACTTATGCTTTTTAAAATATACAGCAAGGCGTCGCAATCATCCTTTGTTAATTTATTCGCGCAAATTTTTTCAGGCAATTTTTTTTCCACGACAAGATCCGCATAATGATTCTGCACTCGGTAGCGATGCGCGAAATACCAGATGAAGCCAATCGTGCCGATATACCATGATATTGCCACAAGCAAACTGCTGTAATAATTTAAAATAATTATTATCCGATAAGCCAATGTGGCGATTATTCCGATGAAGAATATTAGCCAGCGATAATACTTGTTGCTAGTATGATATTTCATATTTTTAAAAAATTTAAAACACTAAATTGTAATCAATAATTCAAATAAGTGATATTCAACTGCAGAACCGTGGCGAATAAAACCCACAGCAAATACGGAATTTGCATAAAAGCGATCCATCGCGCGCGGGGATAAATCGCCGCCATTGCCCAAATAAGCGTGCCTAAAACAAGGACAATATCAATCGCCGCTAAAATATTGTTTTTGAGCCCGAACTGCAAAGGCGTAAAAGCAAAATTGAAAATCAGATTCAGGATAAACGGCAGAGCAACCGCGAAAGCGATCTTTTTTTGCCATGCCATTAAAAACACCTTGCCGAAAGATATCGCGATTAAAACATAAAGAAATGTCCAAACCGGACCGAAAAGCCATGATGGCGGCGACCATAATGGTTTTATTAATTGCGAATACCAATCATAGTTGTTCATATGTTTGAAAGTGAAGAAATATATATTTAAATTAGCATATTAAACGCGCATTGTAAAACTTATGACTTCCATAATCCATGAACATTGCAATAAGCTCTGGCGCCAATTGCTTTTTTTCCGGCATGGAATTCCGCGTCCGGCTTGTCTCCCGGTTTTAAAAACTTTTTGCCTTGCTTGCCGCCTTCTGCCGTAATCTCAATCCACTCAATGTAATGATTTTCTTCCATCGGATGCTCCGATTTGCCGACTTTAATTTTAACTCCGTCTTTTTCCGCGCAAGCGCCGGCCGGCAATTCTTCAATCACCGGAACATGCTTTTCTCGCCCCTCATCTTTTATTTTCTCATTCATTAATTCCATCGGCTGTCCGCAACAAACCAACTGACCCTTCCCAGTATGCAAAACCTCAACAATATTCCCGCAGATATTACACTTATAAATTTGATTTAATTTTGTCATACGATTTTTAATATTAATTAAAGATTATTCGTCTTCAATAACCACATTTAAAAATCCCAACCGTTCCAGTTGCTCAATTAAAGTTTTCTTAAGTTTTTGTTCGGATTGATGGGTCATGATTTTATTTTTCTGTATCTTGTCGCCGGACCTTGCCCGTTTTTTTCTAACATTTTATATTCCGCCAATTTAGACACGGACTGCTTCACTGTTGGCAATGGAATCTTTGTTTTTTTATGAATTTCAGAAACCTTCAATTCAATATTATCGGCAAATAAATTATAAATTTTTTCTTGCGCCCCGGAAAGTAATTTTCTGTTTTCTTTTCCTTTCAATAAATCCAAAGATTTTTTAGTTTGCGCCAAAACAACATTAAGGAAAAAATTTAACCAAGGAGTGATATCTTCATTTTTGGTTTTGTGATTTTTTTGCGTCTTTCTTAAGGATAAATAATATTCAGATTGTCTTTCTTCAATAATCTCTTCTATGGAAATATAAAGAACAAACCCATAGCCATTTTGCAGCAACATCAAATTAATCAAAGCTCGCGAAAGCCGCCCGTTGCCGTCAATAAAGGGGTGTATTGCCAAAAATTCAAAAATAAAATTTGCGATCATTACCAATGAATGCAGATCTTTTTTTTCTTGCTTTTCTTTGCGCCACTCAAAAAGATCATCCATTTCCTTTTTCACTAACCACGGCGCGGTCGGCTGAAAAAGAATTTTTTTGATTTCACCTTTTTCAACAATAGCCACAGTATTGTCTTTAGTTTTATATTTTCCAAGATGCTTTTTATCTTTTTGGGAAAAAGCCAGCATTATTTTATGCAATTCCAGAATTCCGCTCTCGCTGATTTTCAAACTCTTATAATTATCAAAAATTCTTCCCAATAAATCAGCATATCCCGCCACTTCTTCTTCGTCTCTATTTTTTGGCGTTTTTTGTTTAATCCCGCGCAAGAATCGTTCCACTTCCTGATCAGTTATATTTGCGCCTTCAATTCGTACAGATGAAGCCGAGCTGGTAATTATCACTGTTTTTTTCAACTGATGCAAGATTTTTGGATTCAAGGAAAGCGAGCCGACCCACTGCCCTTTCAGCTCGTCAATTTGAGCAATTTTCAAAATCATCTCATTTGAAATCTTTATTCTTTTGTTTAATCTGTCTTTTACCATATATTTTTAGATATATCTGATTATATCCGATTACATCCGATTAGTCAAGTTTGCGATTTTTTTAAACTAGTTAATTGAGGTTTTTTGATTTAAAGCTTATTTTTCAAAATCTTCTTCATGAAAAAATTCATGAATATCGCTAAAACAAACAATTAAACATACAAGATTTTGTCTTATTATTTCTTCATTTCTATCCCAATTAAAATCTTTATTTTTTATTGGTGATTCCGCTAAAAAATATTGAAAGAAAATTTCCGAAGGAATAATATTTTTTTCATATAAATCTTGATCGGTTATTTTCTCAAAGTCATCACGATTTTCTAAACTCGCAAACTCGGCAAAGCTGCGGAATATTATATCAAAAAACAGTTCATGCAACTTTTGAAATTCTTTTTTAATATAAAATTCTTTTGATAATTTACCTAATTTTTGCAATCCTTTTTTATCAACAGAATTTTTCTCTGATTTCGCTGCTGCTTCCCACATAAGGAAAAAACTGCTTACGCCATTTTTTTTACTTAACAATTCGTCAAAAGCATCTTTTAAATCAACATTTTTTAATAATTCTTGAATTGCTTTTTTGTGCAAATCAGGATCTTTCTCAGAGAAATACCTGTCAAAAGCAACATCAAAATTTTTTATTTGATTATCTTTTTTCATATTATTAAAAGTTTAAAGTTTTTTCAAGTTTTTGTTCGGATTGGCGGGTCATGATTTTATTTTTCTGTATCTTGTCGCCTGACCTTGCCTGTTTTTTTCTAACATTTTATATTCCGCTAATTCAGACGCAGACTGTTTTACTGTCGGCAATGGAATTTTTGTTTTTTTCTGAATTTCAGAAACCTTTAATTCAACATCATCAATAAATAAATCAAGCGCGCCGGCAAGTCCTATTTCTTCCTGTCTTCTCTCGCGCCCATGATCAAGGCGCCGATTAAGAGAAGGAGGATTATTATACCGAGTGTGATGATCATAAAATTTTAATGATTTATTTAAAACTGTTTAAAAACGGCTAAATTTGCGCCATTTTTTTTATAAATTGTTTTTTTAATAATTTTCTTAGCATGCCAAATTTGTTAATTTCTCTAAAATCTTAACCAGAGCAAAAGTATCCAGCTCGCAGTACTTCAACATATCATTTTTAAGATCTTTTTTCTCCTGCTCATCTAAATCACTTCCAATTAATATCGGCCAACTATCTGACGCCGCCATGCCCTCTTGTATATTTAATTCATTGTACGATAAGTGCGGGACAAACACCGGTAAAACTTTCTTAAGAGAGGCTGAACCGAAAAAACCTTTGTCCACGTAATAACCGTTAGAAAAAAATTCCATTAAGTCCAGTAAACGCGAATTAATGTCGTTAAAAAAATTAACATATTCAGGATATCGTTCTCCCATTTCTGTATTACATCCAGCTTCAAAGCTTTTGTACCAAGCAATAACACTTCCCTTAGGTCCGATCAATTTGCTAAGTGATTCAGCGAGCCCAGGAGAAGGATCTTCGTCTTTATCGGCTATATATTCGTAATGTTTTACTTCTCCCCCAAGTTTTTCTTGCACATGCAAAGAATATTGAAAAGTCATCCTCTGATACGGCCTATAGCCGTCAAAAATGGGGATTCCCGGAGCATTAGTTTCATAATCCAGATAATATAGGGGATATTCGTATTTAGCGATTTCGGCTTTAATCGCGGGTTTATCTATTAAAACCTTATCCGCCTGATTTGCTTCATAATATCTTTTATATTTATCTTTTGTGATAACTCCCGCAGGCACATCTGCAAGATCTACAATATTATCGTCCAACAAGCGATGAATTTCTTTTTCAGTAGGATATACATTATAAATGTTATGTTCGGGGATGTCTTTCCAGCAATATTGGATAAACATACAAGGATACGGATTGTTGCATTGCTTAACGATTCTTACTTCCGGCTCAACTCGGTC
>JAZDKT010000065.1:0-2121 GCA_043802685.1 Candidatus Falkowiibacteriota bacterium
AAACACTAAAACACGAAAACACGAAAACACTAAAACACGAAAACACGAAAACACGAAAACAATAAAACACGAAAACACGAAAACACGAAAACACGAAAACACGAAAACACGAAAACACAAAAACACGAAAACACGAAAACACGAAAACAATATAACCTTTTAAACATGTAATGTAATAATAAAATAATATGTTGATAAAATCTAAAATTGAATCATTGTTGTTTATTTCCGCCAAGCCGATGTCTGTAAAGCAGTTGTCGGACTTGGCAGGTGAAAGCATTAAGGAAATTGAGCAGGCGGCTGTTGAACTTATTGAAGATTACAAAAAAGATAAGCGCGGCGTTCAAATTATAAAAAATAATTCAAAATATCAGATGGTCAGCTCTCCGGATAACGCCAAACTGATTAAAGAATTTATTAAGGACGAAACCACCGGCGAGCTTTCCCGGCCGAGTTTGGAATCATTGACAATTATTGCTTACAGAGGGCCGGTTGCCAAGATTGACCTTGACAGGATTAGGGGAATCAACTGCGCTTTAATTTTGCGCAATTTGCTTTTGCGCGGATTAATAGAAGGCAAATACGACAATAAGAAAAAAGAAACATATTACAGCGTTACCTTTGATTTTATAAAATTTTTGGGGATTAATAATATTAAGGAGCTTCCTGATTATGAAAGATTAAACAAAGATGATACTATAGATAGGATGCTGGCGGGGATTGAAGCGGATTAGTAAGCTATATAGCTATTAAAAATATTCATGTTTGATATTAATTACGCGGAAATATTTCAAAGCATACCACCGCAGTTAGCCACTGCGCTGATCGCCATGGTTCCCATCGCGGAGCTTAGGGTTTCAATACCTGTAGCGCTGGGAGTTTATGAATTGCCGGTTTGGCAGGCTATTTTTTTCTCGGTAATTGCCGATATTATTGTTGCCGCCATAGTAATATATTTTCTAGGAGCTCTTCATGAATTTTTATACGGAAAATATAAGTGGATCAACAGAATTTTTGACTGGGTTTTTGAAAGAACGCGGCAGAAGTTTTTTAAAAAATATGAAACATGGGGCAATATAGCGCTGATGCTTTTCGTGGCAATACCTCTGCCGATAACAGGGGCTTGGACCGCGTCCGTGGCTTCGTGGATGTTCGGCATTAATAAGAAAAAAGCTTTGTTTTTTATTTCATTAGGTGTTATAATATCAGCGTGCATTGTAACATTAATCAGCTTGGGGTTTATTAAAGTATTTTAATTAATCCCACAAATCTACAAATCCACTACAAATTTACAAATACGATAAAGACATTTAAACTGATATTTGTAGATTCGTGAAATAATTTGTTGATTTGTGGGAGTAAAAATATGAAAAAACAAAAAATAGTAATAGCAAATTGGAAAATGAAATTAAGCTTGGCGGAAACATTAATACTTGCCAAAGAGATGAATGCTAAATTTAAAGATTTTCATAAAGGCAAAATAGTGATTTGCCCAAGCCATATTTCACTGGCAGAAACAAGGAAAATATTAAAAGGCAGTTATATAAAGCTTGGCGCGCAGAATGCTTTTTGGGAGGAAAAAGGCGCTTATACAGGTGAAGTTTCTCCCGGCCAGTTAGTTGAAGCAGGCTGCGAGTATGTTATTATCGGACATTCGGAAAGGCGAAAATATATGCTGGAAAATTATGAAATGATCCATTTAAAATTAAAAGCTGTTATAAACGCGGAAAAGCTAACGCCGATTGTTTGCATAGGCGAGAATAGCGATGAGCGCAAAACCGAACGCCGCGACTTTGTTTTGGTAGATCAGTTGCATCAGGCGCTGGGGGGAATTAATATTTTAGCAAATCAAAAAATTATTATCGCTTATGAGCCGATTTGGGCTATTGGCTCCGGCGTTGCCATTGAACCGGCAGAAGCTGAGTACGCCCACAAGATTATTAAGCTTACTTTAAATGATATATTCGGCATAGAAAAAGCTAATAATAATTTTGACATTATTTACGGAGGAAGCATTGACGGCAAAAACGTAAAGGGCTTTGCCAAAATAGAAAATATAGACGGCTTGCTGGTTGGCGGAGCCAGCCTAAACGCCGGCGAATTTTATAAAGTAGCTAGGGC
>JAZDKT010000066.1:0-9117 GCA_043802685.1 Candidatus Falkowiibacteriota bacterium
TGTTTTGGGGCACGCAACAGACGCTGGGCTTATGCGAGCTCGCATAAGCCGAGCTTCTGATTTTATTTATTTTAATTGCAAATTAGGGTCAACTTTTAATTTTTGCCAATTTATAAATTTATTCTCCAAGGCGTTAAAATAACCGGCCGCGGCTATCATCACGGCATTGTCCGTTGTGTATTTCAGCTTTGGAATTAGGAATAATGAATTAGGAATAATGGTTTTTACGGCTTCTTTCATTTGCCTGCGCAATTCTTTATTAGCCGCGACTCCTCCGGTTAGCATTATGGTTTTGACATTATACTTTTCAGCGGCTTTGATGGTTTTATGAATTAGAACATCAATTATCGCTTGTTGGAATTCGTGAGAGTAATTTGAAATTTGTAATTTGAAATTTGGATTTTTTTGAATTTCGTACAGCAACGCTGTTTTAAGGCCGGAAAAAGAAAAATCGTAATTATCAGAATGAATCATCGGTCGAGGCAATTTAACTCCAAATTTCCAATTTCCAATTTCAAATTTCTCTGCTTCAGCAGCAACTGCCGGTCCCCCGGGATAACCCAAGCCAAGCAGTTTAGCCGCTTTATCAAACGCTTCGCCTGCCGCATCGTCTCTTGTTTCCCCAATGATTTTATATTTGCCGTGTTTCTTCATTAAAATTAACATAGTGTGTCCGCCAGATACGGTTAAAACCAATGAAGGAAATTTGAAATTAGAAATTGGAAATTTGTGTTGGTCAGTAATAAAATTAGCGTATATATGCCCTTCAATATGATTAATGCCGACGACTGGGATGCCCCACGCGCAAGAAAGCGCTTTTGCCGTTTCAATGCCCACGATTAAAGAAGTGATCAGCCCGGGCCCGGTTGACACTGCGATAGCTCTTATTCTTTTCGCGGCATCTTGGCGCTTAATTTTCGCTTTTTTCAGGGCTTCATTAATAACCGGCAAAATATTTAAGACATGCTCGCGCGCGGCAACTTCAGGCACTACGCCGCCGTATTTTTTGTGGATATTTATCTGCGATGAAACTATATTTGATCGTACGAACGCAAGATTTTGCGTTCCCGCGTTTTTGCCTTCAACAATCGCGGCCGCGGTTTCATCACAGCTTGTTTCTATTCCCAAAATTAGCATCTTGACTAAATCTAATAAATTATTTATACTATCTTTAGTATTAACATAGTTTAAGAAAAAAATCCATCCCAAGGTTGGGGTGTTTATTTTTTAATAATGGTCCCTTCGTCTAACGGTTAGGACATTAGGTTTTCATCCTAAAAACAGGGGTTCGACTCCCCTAGGGACTACAATAATAATAAAAAAATAATCCGGAAAGATCCGGATTATTTTTTTGTTTATTTTTTTACTTTAACTCCTTTTTAAACCAATCAACCCAGGGAATTTTTGACGGGTCAATTCCGTTAAGCATTCCAAGGTAAAAAGTAATCCAGCTTCCCAGCTGAAGCATTTCAAAAGCTTGGATAAGCTTTGTTTTTCCCGCCAATTCATGGCTTACTGTTTTAACGCTGTTTTTTTCTATTACCTTTTTTGTCAGATAACTTCTTTTTTGTATCCTTGGATGGTATAATTTTGAATCAAAAATCAAGAAGACTAAATCTTTTTTATTATTTTTCGGAAACGCCAGGCCTTCCATGGCATAATGGTTTGAATCAGGCAAAGTTAAATATGAAGCGAAATGCTTGCTGTTCTCGCAAAATTGATTGCGCATGGCCTTGGCATTGCCGATTAAAAATTCAGCCGCTATTATAATAATTTGCTTGTTATAAAGCGCCTCGGCTATTTGCTTGGCTTTGTTATTTTTTGTTTTTATCACAGGCCTTAATTCCCTGTCCCAAATTTCCAAGCTGGCAATCATGTCTTCTGTTTCTTCAACCTCTATTTTAAACAGCCCTGCTTTGGCCATCATTACCGCTATGCCGAAGATAGAATAGCCAAGCCCCAGCCGCGGCTGTCCGGAGGGATTGTATTCCGGCTTAAAAATATATCCGGGGATATTGTCTTGAATCATTAATTTTTCCAGTTTTCCTTTGCCATGGGAAGTGATAGCCATTATCTTGGCTCCGCGATTTTTAGCTTCCGCGTAAGCGCTTAACGGTTCTTCGGTTGAGCCGGAGTAGGAGGATATAATGTATAGCGTATTTTCATTAACATGCGCTGGAATTTCGTAGCCGGGCGTAATGCTGATCGGCGCTTTGATTTGATCGCTAAAAACAGATTTAATAATTCTCGCGCCGATGTTTGAGCCGCCCATGCCGCTTACCACAACCTGCGTTATTTTAGAATATTCTTTTGGAATTTTAATCAAGCGCGCTTCGTGCAAAACCTGCCTGGCTTGATCAGCCAGCAGAGAAATGGATTCAGCCGCCTGCCCCGCGTCTTGTTTTTTGATTTGTTTGATATTGTTTAAATTCATATGGTTATTATATCATAAATTAAAATTTCAAGCATTAGGGCTATTTTTTTATTGCCTATTGCTCAATGATGTAATCGTGCTAAAATAATATTAAGTAATTTATGGCTTACGCGTTTGAATATAATTTATACGCATTTTACATATACAGCTATCGCTTATATTAATATCTGAATTGTTACATTGCTAAATTGTTAAATTGTTTTAATGTCAGTAATTTAACAATGTAACAATTTAACAATGTCTGCTGGGATTTTTCCAACAGGCAGAATAATAGCTTTAAAGAATCAATATTCAAACGCGCAAGTCCTATGTTTTTATGAAACTTACTGCAAAAATTGAACTCAATCCGCAATTCAAGCAAGCGCTGGAAGCAATGGAAAAAACTTCCGGCAATGTTTTTGTTACCGGCAAAGCGGGAACCGGCAAGTCAACCTTGCTTGAATATTTCCGCCATATCACTAAAAAGAAAATCGTGGTTTTAGCTCCGACCGGAGTGGCCGCGATTAATGTCAAAGGCCAGACCATTCATTCTTTCTTCCGCTTTAAGCCGGATATAACTTTGCGGAAAGTAAAAAGAAAATACGGCAAAGACGATAAAGATAATGTTTATAAAAACTTAGACGCTATTGTGATTGATGAAATATCAATGGTTAGAGCTGATCTGCTTGACTGCGTTGATAAATTTCTGCGCTTGAACGGGAAAAATAAAAACATGCCGTTTGGCGGCGCGCAAATGATTTTTATCGGAGATTTATACCAATTGCCGCCGGTTGTTATGAGCAATGAAAAAGAAATATTTAAAAAAGAATATAACAGTGAATATTTTTTTGACGCTAAAGTATTCAATAACGGCGAATTCAGCATGGAATTTATTGAGCTTGAAAAAATTTACCGGCAAAAAGACCAAAAATTTATTAATCTCCTAAACGCCATCCGCAACAATTCCATTACCGAGCAGGAGCTGAATATTATTAACGCCCGCTATCAGCCGAATTTTCAAAACAAGCCGGATGATTTTTTTATCTGCTTAACCCCGACCAACAAAGCTTCGCAAATTATAAATGAGCAAAAATTAAGCGAGCTAAAAGAAAAATTATATAATTGCAAAGGAGCGGTTATGGGCGATTTTAACAAAGGGCATCTGCCTACTGAAATTGATTTGCGCGTTAAGCCAGGCGCGCAAATAATGCTTTTAAACAATGATTCCGCCAAGCGCTGGGTTAACGGCACGATTGGCAAAATTATTAATATTAAAAAAGATCCGGAAACCGGCTTAAATGTTATTTTCGCGAAATTAGCCAATGGCGAAACAGAGGGCATTCTGCCGCATACTTGGGAAATATTTAATTTTTCCTTGGATAAAAATTCCGGCCTGATAAACAGCGAGATTGTGGGCTCGTTCACCCAGTATCCTTTAAAATTGGCATGGTCGGTGACAATCCATAAAAGCCAAGGCAAGACTTTTGACAGGGTTGTCATTGATATCGGCCGAGGAACTTTTACTCACGGCCAAATGTATGTGGCTTTAAGCCGGTGCACTGCCTTGGAAGGAATCGTGCTGAAGAAAAAAATAACTAAAAAAAATATTTGGATGGATTGGCGCGTGGTAAAATTCGTGACTCAATATCAATATGGGATTTCAGAAAATAATTTGTCGCTGGAAGATAAAGTGAAAATCATTAAACAAGCCATCGCGGATAAAGCGAAATTAAATATTGTTTATCTGAAAGCCAATGACATAAAATCCAAAAGAATAATCCGGCCGAAGCGAGTCGGCCAAATGGAGTATCTTAACAAGCCGTTTCTGGGAATGAAAGCGCTTTGCCTGGCAAGGGGAGAAGACAGGGTTTTCCGGGTTGATCGGATTTTGGAGATGAGGGCGGCTAATGATTAATAAATTGATTTTGAGCTTTCAACGATTTATAGTTTGCAAATCTCGGCAATCCCTTGTTATAATACAAATAAGCGCGGATAGTTTTAGGGCTAAAATTGCGCAATCTTATTTTCTGCTCAAGTTTGCTTCAAGGTTTATATACATATTCTCGTCCCTGAACGGGCATACGATTGAAGGAATAGATGTAAACATTAAGTGATAAACATTTAAAAAATTATTACAAAAATAATATGGAAAATTATTTATGGATTATAATAATAGTTGTAATAATTGCTTTTTTTAGTTTTGTTTCTTGGATAAAAGAGTTATATTCTAATTCTAAAAAATATTTAGAGCTAAAGCCAAAACTAGACAATCTTGAAGACTCTACTAAAGAGCATGAATCAAAAGTTGAAAAAGATAGAAAGGAATGGAAAATAAAAGTAGAAAAGTGGAATGAAAAAGTAAAAAATGATAAAGAAGAAATCCAAAAAATAGCTAAACAAAAATCAATGGGGTTTCCTTGGCTATCAGAGGCATACGCTGATTATTTTGCATTGAAAGATGGTGAGATAGAAAAATACCTCAAATATAAAAAACACCCCGCTTACACAGCCGCCGAAAACGTAAAAATTATCAAAAATGAAAAAAGAGAATTAGTTAAAGAAAATAAAATAGTCAGCTATAAAATAACCTACCTAGAAAAATTATTTCCATGGCTTTCAGAATTAATCGCCGATGGTGAAGACGAAGAAATTCCTGTCCGGATCGATGATGACCTTGAAGATGATAATAACGAAGACAGAGTAAAAAACTTTCTCACACAAGAAGAATACAAAAGTCTTCCTTCTGTGGAAAGAAATCAAATGGCATTAGACAGATATTTGAAGAATAGAAATAAATCAAAATGGGCAATCGGCAGGGACTATGAAATGTATGTGGGATATTTGTATGAGCAAGAAGGTTATTCTATTGAATATAAAGGAATTATCGATGGCTTTGATGATCTAGGTAGAGATGTCATAGCAAAAAAAGATGATGAAGTTTGCGTTATTCAATGTAAGCATTGGGCGCAATATAAAGAAATACATGAAAAACATATATTCCAATTATTTGGTACAACGATGGAATATTGGATAAATAATTTCAGCAATCAGCGAAACCCCAAAAGCTTTGAGGAGTTTGCTAAATTCCTGAATGAAAATAAGCTTAGACCAATATTTTTCACATCAACAATCCTATCTGATAAAGCCAAAGAAATGGCAAATGCATTGAGTGTTGAGATTAAAGAAAATGAGCCGCTTGGAGAATTTCCTAGGATCAAATGTAATATAAATAGCGACGAATTTGGTTCACAAACAAAAATTTACCATTTACCAATGGACCAACAGTACGACCGGACAATAATTGGTAATCGATCAGGCGAATTTCATGCTTTCACAGTTAAAGAAGCTGAAGATGCTGGATTCAGACGAGCATTTAAACACAGATTTTAGGTGTTTGGGACTCGGGAATTCATCCCTTTAATCCCCCTATTTTACCAGCCAAAATTGACTTAATATTCTTAATTGGATATAATTGGATATAGTTAAAATATCCAATTAAATTTATGGTAAAAAACACTAAAAATACAATAAAAAAATACAAAACTACTGATAATTTTTCAAAAAGAATTGAAAATATTCCCGCCGGCATTGTTTCTAAAATAGCCAAAATTGACGAATTAAAAGGGCAATGGATATCAGGAGCTCGCTTAAGCCCGCAAGTTTTAGGTCGGCTTAAAAAGTCGGTTTTAATTACTTCAACCGGCGCCTCTACCCGCATTGAGGGCTCCAAACTATCAGACGCTGATATTGAAAAACTGATGCGTGGCATAAATATTCAAAAATTCACTAATCGTGATAAGCAGGAAGTAAAAAGTTATTATGAATTATTGGAAAATATTTTTAATTCATGGAAAAATATTAAATTCAACGAAAATGCTGCTAAATACTTTCATCAAGAATTGCTAAAATATGTAGATAAAGATAAAAATCATCGCGGCGAATACAAAAAGAGTGAAAATAAAGTGCACATGATAAATGAAGCCGGGCAATCAGTCGGCATTCTTTTTGATACCGCTCCGGCATATCTCACCCCCGGCCAAATGCGCGATTTGATGGAATGGACACGGAAAGCATTGGCAGAAAATAAATATCATCCATTATTAGTAATTGGAAATTTTTTGGTTGAATTTTTAAAAATTCATCCTTTCTCTGACGGGAATGGAAGATTGTCCCGCGTGCTTACGAATTTGCTTTTACTGCAAAGCGGATATTTGTATATGCCTTATATCTCGCATGAAAAATTAGTAGAAGACAATAAACCGGATTATTATGTTGCGCTTAGAAGAAGCCAAAAAACTATCGGTTCAAAAAAAGAAAATGTAGCAGAATGGCTGGATTTTTTCCTAAATATTGTTTTAAAGCAATCACAAATGGCGGTAGAGCTTTTGTCAAAAGAAAATATAGAAAAAATATTGTCGGAAAAACAGCTTATTGTTTGGCAATACATTGAGAGAGTAAAAGAAACAAGCACCGGCGATATTGTAAAAAACACCAATACAGCGAGACCGACTGTCAAACAATCAATAGAAGCATTACTTAAGCTTAAAAAAATCGAAAGAATCGGGCTTGGAAGAAGCACTAGATATAGAAAAATTAAAATATAAATCCAATAAAGAATTTTAGACAAAGAGAATTCCCTCCTACGCTTTCAGCTTCGGCGGGCAGGCGACCTTTTAATCCCCCCTCTTTCCTGCCATTACGCCCTCGGCGGCTATATCGCGATTCCCTGTTTTGCGCCAAATCAAGGAATTATCAAGGAGCCGCGGCAATAAAAAAATGAAGGCGCTCCGATGTCCATCGGAGCGCCTTTATTTTTTCTATTTACCCCGCGCAAAAAATGCCTCTGACAAAGCCCGGCGTCAAAAGTTTTTGGTGCTGGGCTGCGACAACTTTTGCGCGGGGTTTACCAAAAACACTCTAAATGTTATATTAAAATATATGCTCAATCTTCTGAAAACCCATTTCGGCTTTGACCAATTCCGGCCGGGGCAGGAAGCCATAATCCAAAATGTGCTGGACAATAAAGACGCGTTTGTGATTATGCCGACTGGCGGCGGCAAGTCGCTTTGCTACCAATTGCCAGCGCTTAAATTGGCCGGGCTTACTTTGGTTGTTTCACCTTTGATCGCCTTAATGAAAGATCAGGTTGACGCGCTTAAGGCCAATGGCATCGCGGCTGAATTTATTAACAGCACTCTAAATTATAATGAAATTGAACGCATGCAGGCGGAAGCGCGAGCCGGACGAATTAAACTATTATACATAGCGCCGGAACGGCTGGCATCGCTTGCTTTTCGGAATTTTTTGAAAACTCTGACAGTAAGCTTAATCGCGATTGATGAAGCGCACTGCATCAGTGAATGGGGCCATGACTTTCGACCGGACTACCGCAACTTAAAACTTTTGAGGCGAGAATTTCCGCAAGTGCCAACCATTGCATTAACCGCTACAGCCACTGAAAAGGTGCGCGAGGATATTATTGCCCAGCTTAATCTGCAAAAAGCCAAAATCTTTCTCGCCAGTTTTAACCGTCCCAATCTAACTTACATTGTCCGACCAAAGAGAAGCGCCTTTGACGGCTTGCTTTCAATTTTGGAAAAACATAAAAACAGTTCCGTGATTATTTATTGCTTTTCCCGCAAGAACACGGAAAATTTATCCGCTGATTTGCGCGCGGAAGGGTTTAGCGCCTTGCCGTATCACGCCGGGCTTGACAATCTTGTACGCAAGCAGACGCAGGAAAAGTTTATCCGCGATGAACTGCGGATTATTGTCGCCACTATCGCTTTTGGCATGGGCATTGACAAGCCGGATGTCCGGTTGATTGTCCATTATGACTTGCCGAAGACAATTGAGGGTTATTATCAGGAAACAGGGCGGGCCGGACGCGACAATTTGCCCAGCGAGTGCGTTTTGTTTTACTCGTTCGGCGACACTAGAAAGCATTATTTTTTTATTGATCAAATAACAGATGGCGGGGAGCGGGAAAGCGCGGACAGAAAATTAAAGCAAGTGGTGGAATTTTGCGAGCTTAATTCCTGCCGCAGAGAATTTTTGCTTTCATATTTCGGGGAACACAACCCCCCCGCGCCCCCCCCTTGGTAAGGGGGGAGATACGGAGGATCTATCTGATTCCTCTCCCTCCTTGCCAAGGAGGGGGCTGGGGGGAGGTAATGGCTGCGCCGGCTGCGACATTTGCCTTACGCCCAAAGAAGAATTTGACGCTACCGTAATCGCGCAAAAAATACTTTCAGCCGTGATCCGCACAGGGCAGAGATTTGGCGCCAATTATATCATTAAAGTGCTGAAAGGATCAGCCGGCCAAAAAATCCGCGAGCGCGGGCATGAAAATTTGTCGGTTTACGGAATCGTTCGCGATTATAGCGAAGATGAATTAAAGCGCATTGTCAGCATGCTTGTTGCTAAAAAATTGGTTCTGAAAAGCGCTGACGAATATCAGATATTAAGCTTGGCTTCCGCCGGCAAAAAATTCCTACAATTGCGAGAAAAAATTATTTTAAGCAAGCCGAAATCAGATGAACTGCGCGCGGTTGAAAGAACAGAAGATCTTGAATATGACCAAGGGCTGTTTGAAAATCTAAGGCAGCTGCGCAAGCAAATCGCTGATGAGCTTGGCGTGCCGCCTTTTGTTGTTTTCGGAGATGTCGCCTTGCGGCAAATGGCTTATTATTTTCCGCAAAGCC
>JAZDKT010000067.1:0-12772 GCA_043802685.1 Candidatus Falkowiibacteriota bacterium
AAATAGTTTAAATGATAGAAACATGAAATTTTTGGCTAAAATCATTATTATAGTTGCTGTATTTTTTTCTGGTTTTTATTTTGGCCAGCAATACGCCGCAGAACCGGCAGTGCAAGACAGCCAACCAACCATCTGTAAGCCGGAACAAGAGCAAAAATATGCCAGCTTGACGCTTGATTTCGGCAATGGAGACATTAAAACATTCAGCGATATCGCGATAGGGAATAATGCTTCCGTGTTTGAAGTTCTGCAAAAAGTTGCTTCTGAAAACAGCATAGAATTAAATTACAAAGATTATGGCGGAGATATGGGCGTGTTTATTGAATCAATTAACGGCAAGCGGAATGATTTTGACTCCGGCTATTATTGGCAGTATTGGGTTAACGGCCAATACGCGAAAGTCGGCGCAAGCTCTTACAAATTGCAAGGAGGAGATGTTGTTGAGTGGAAATACGCGGAAGGGCAGATAGAATGATTTCGTGGAGCGCATAACGCATAACGCATAACGCATAACGCATAACGCAATAATTATGTATATGGATTCTGCCGCGGCGGGGATAAAGAATATTTTTTTATCCAAATTTCAAATTTTTAATTACTAATTTCAAAATTATGTCCAACAAAACAAAATTAATTATTTCAGTTGCTTTGGTTTTTTTCGGAGTAGTGTGCAGACTTATGCCTCACGCGTGGAATTTCGCGCCGATTGCCGCTATCGCGCTGTTTGCCGGAGTTTATCTGGGCAAAAATTACGCTATCAGCTTGCCGATTATAGCGATGCTGATCGGAGATTTTTTTATCGGCTTTTATGATTGGCGATTGGGCTTGGCTGTCTACGGCAGTTATATGCTTATCGGTTTGCTTGGGCTGGTTATCAAAAAGCATAAAAGCGTGGAAACAGTTATGGCCGGAAGCATTGTTGCCTCCGTGATATTTTTCATTGTTACCAATTGGGCGGTGTGGCAATTTTCCCCCTGGTACGCAAAAAGCATAGCGGGATTAATCCAGTGCTATGCTTTGGCTTTGCCGTTTTTTAGAAACACCTTGTTAGGCAATCTGTTTTATGTTCCTGTTTTATTCGGTGCGTATGAAGCCGTAGTAATTTTAGCAAAACAAAAGAAAGTAAGACGTGAGATTTCTTGTTCTTGATATACTTTTTCGTTGTGGCGGTAAAACGGCAGAATCCTCTGCTGAGAGATTCTGCCGCGGCGGTAAGCCGTGAAGTTTCTTGTTCTTGATAAGCAACTTTAATGTCCAGCCGTAAACATAATTTTTCTGCCCTTTTCCGCCCAGCCGTAAACGGCAGGGCTAGGCATTTGATTTTTTAAGCCCGATCAATCGGGCTATATATTAAAGCGTGAATGCAATATCCCTGTTCACAGGGCTTGAAAAATCAAAATATAGCCTTGGCATTTATGCCTAGGCGGGGTTTAGAATTTTGAAGTTTGGAATTTGTTTCGTTATTGTATATTGCGTTACGCGTTACGCGTTATGAGTTATGCGATTTTTACCGTCCCGCCCTTCCCAGAACCGTGGCAATTGTTTTTAACAGAATAGACAGGTCAAGATAGATTGATCTGTTTTTTATATAGAAGAGATCGTATTGAAGTTTTTTTAAAGTGTCTTCGCTGGAAGGCGAGTGGTACTCGCCGGAAATTTGGTCCCAGCCGGTAATGCCCGGCTTGACCAGCATTCTTTCTTTGTAAAAAGGGATTGCTTCTTCCAAGTTTTTTATTAATTCCGGCCTTTCGGGGCGGGGTCCGGCAAAGCTCATTTCTCCTTTTAAAATATTGATCATCTGGGGTATCTCGTCAATTCTGGTTTCGCGCAGAAAAGAGCCGAACTTGGTTATTCGCTTGTCGTTTGCTTGTGTCGGGGAAAAATCATTATTTACGGTTGCCATAGTGCGGAATTTTATGATTTTGAAAAGCTTATTATTTTTTCCTACGCGGCTTTGAATGAAAAAAATCGGGCCTTTGCTTTCCAGCTTAATCAATAAGCCGATAATAATCCAAAAGGGGAGCGTGATGACCAGAATCATTAATGCCAAAATAATATCATAGCCGCGCTTGGCAATGTCAAACAGCATTTTATTGCCTTCGCTTAAATTTTCCAAAAACCACATTTGATTGATGGCGACGATTGGTATTTTTCCGGTTATGGCTTCATAAAAATTAGGCAAGCCAATATAATTAATTTTAAGCGGCAGGCACTTAAACAAACAAGAGCGCAACTGGGAAGATTGATGCGGGTCAGAAGTTAAAATAATTGTAGTCACATTTTTTTCTTTAATCATCCTTTCCAAATCTAAAATACTTTTTATAACAGGAATACTGTTTATTTCGTCTAGTCCGATATTCTTATCATCAACAATAAAGGCGATTTCATAGCCCAAATGCGGTTTTTGTTTAAGCTCCTGCGCCAGTTCTTTCACTTGATCGTTAAGCCCGATAATGGCGATAATGTTTTTAGGCAGATAGGCCTTAAGCGACCAATTATAAAATTGCCGCCAAACATAAAAAAGCGCGGCGAAAACAATTATATAAATCAATAAATTTCTTTTTGGAGCAATATTGATTTGCGGAGTCAAATAGAAAAAAGCCGCTGACAGCAAGCCGGCTATTATCAAACTGCGGCCGGTTCGCTGGAAAAATTTAACATTGTTTACGGCTATATTTAAGTCGTAAAGATTGGAGATATAGAAAATTAAAATCCACGCGATAAAAATTATGGTAAAAGGCCAAAAATGGCTTTGCCAATCGCCTTGTATTGATTGCCCCCAATAGCGAATCAGCAAAGTCAAATAAAGCGATAAGTACAACACCCCGATATCGCCGATTAAAAGCGCTATTTTTTTTTAAATTATTGCTCATGGTTTTGAAATTTGTAATTCAGCGTTATCAGCACCGAGTGCTGCGCCAGCACTCGGTGCTGATAACGCTAATAATTTGAATTCTCTTTTGTTTTTAGTTTAGCGGATTTATAGGGAAAATTCAAGGGTTATATTAAAGATCAACAATAAAGCAAGAGGGCAGTATTTTAGTTATAATTAAGCAGTATTCAGTAATGCTTTTTAGAGATGAAAAATATTAAATTAAGTAAACTTTATAAAGTATCGCATATTGACAAATTTTATAAAGTTTTGTAAAATGGATAATATATATTATAAATAGCAAAAATATGAATGTTTCAGAAAAATTAAAAATCATAAAAATGCTATCCGGTTTTACTCAGGAGAACATGGCCAAAGATTTGGGCGTGTCTTTTGCTACGCTTAACAGCTGGATAAACAACAAATCAAAACCTCATAAAAGTAAGACAGAATTAATAGATAAGTTATTATCAAAATATACAGGTATTCCAGTATCTGAAAGCGTTGGAAAAGATGTAATGAATAAAAAAGATATAATTCATAAAAAAGCCAAAAAACAAAAAAATATGTTGAACTTAATCCTTGATAGAACTGATTTATACGATCAACTTATTTTGTCTTTGACCTATAATACTAACCGCATAGAGGGAAGCACTTTAACCGAAGATGAAACTGCGGCAGTTATTTTTCGCAATGAAACAATAAACAACAAAGATCTGATTGAACACTTAGAGGCAAAGAATCATCAGACAGCTATAAAGTTTTTATTTGATTATTTAAAGACAGGTAAAATTAACGAAAATCTGATTCTCAAATTGCATAGCTTGCTGATGAGCGGAATCAGGGAAGATGCGGGACGACACAGGCGCCATGGCGTAAGAATAGTTGGTTCAAATGTCCCCACGGCTAATTATCTAAAAATTTCAGAATTAATGGCTGCTCTTGTTAAAGAAATTAACAAAAAACAAGTTGATATAATTAAGCATGCGGCAGTAATTCATAGTAAATTTGAGCAGATTCATCCTTTTTCTGATGGTAACGGCCGTATAGGGCGCTTAATACTTACTGCCATGCTTCTTCTTAATAATCTACCCCCGGCAGTCATTAGAATTCAAGAAAAAAGATTATATTTAAACTATTTAAGAAAAAGCCAGCTCAAAAACGATTTTACCTCTTTGGAGGATTTTATCTGCGACGCAATTTTTAATGGATTTAAAATTATAGAGAGCTAGGGAAAATAACTAAATTTTTATACAGGGTTGTGTTTTTTAAAACACAACCCTTATTTTTTTGTTTGATTGTTTGGGATAGTTTTGCTATAATAATTACATGAAAGGCAAGAAATTTACATTCAATTGGCCATTGGCAGGCAACAGCCATATTATTGATTTTTTATCAAAAAGCATTGAGAATGATAATGTTTCAGGCAGTTATATTTTTTGCGGGCCTGATAATATCGGCAAATTTACCATAGCCAATTATTTCACCAAAAGCTTGGTTTGCAGGCAATTGTCAGCCAAAGCAGGCAGTTTGCCTTGCGGCCAATGCTCGCCGTGCGTTCAGCTGGAAAAGGGCTTGCACGGGGATGTCCATATTATAAAAAAACAGGAAGACAAGAAAAATATTTCCATTGAGCAGGTTAGGGAATTTATCAGGATATTGAATATGGCGTCTTTCATGGACAGCTATAAGATAGGCATAATCAAAAACGCGGAAAGTTTGAGCATAGAGGCGGCTAACGCGCTTTTGAAAACTCTGGAAGAATCAAAAGCCAAAGTGGTGATAATTTTAACCGTTGCGGATACAAGCGCTTTGCCGAAAACAATTGTTTCGCGCAGCCAAATATTAAAATTCAATCCGGTAAGCGCGGATATTATTTACGATTATTTAATCAATGAGCATGGAGCCGGAAGAAGCGCGGCTAAAAATTTATCGCATTTAACGCTTGGCAGGCCGGCGCTGGCCGTTAAATTTTTGCGAGACAAAGAGTTCTTGAATAATTATCTTGAGCAAGCCAAATCTTTTCTGCGTCTGGCCCGGAATGATATCAACAGCCGCTTGTCCGTAGTTGAAAGCTTGATAGGCCCTCGGCCATCCGGCCAAGAATCGGCAAGTTTGGCCGGCGGAATAATAGAAATCTGGGAAGGCATTGCCAGGGATTTGTTATTGCTTGAATTCGGCCAAAAGAATTTAATTCAGCACGCGGTTATAATGGATGATTTGGAAGTTATAAAAAAAGATTTTGAAATAAGCGATTTAATAAATTTAGCCAAAAATTTAAAGCAGGCCAAGGAATATTTAAGGTTTAATGTGAACCCGAAATTGGTATTGGAGAATGTTGTTGTTGGGATGGATTGAGGATCAAAAAAGCTTTGACTGAAAAATGATTTGGCGATGTTCTTAAAATTGCGCGTTGTTGACAAAATATATAAAAATGATATTCTGAAAGTATGTGAATACTAATCACGAACTTTTACATAAAGTCTGTGATTATAAAATTAGTTAAAATATGGAAATAGAAAAAATTAAAAAAATAATCATTACCCAAAAAGAGGAAACAGAGGATTTTTTTAAAAATGAAAAAATAATTCAAAGGGATTTGAATTTGGAAAAATTAAAAAAATTTTTAAAGTATCCGAATATTTTTGTAATTTCTGGTGTTCGCAGAAGCGGAAAATCGACATTAGCTCTACAGCTTTTGGAAAATAAAAAGTATGGCTGTCTCAACTTTGACGATGAAAGATTGGCCGGCTTCACGGAAAATGATTTTGACAAAGTTTTGCAGGGGATGTATGAGCTTTTTGGAGATTTGGATTATTTTATTTTTGATGAAATACAAAATATTAAAAATTGGGAACTTTTTGCCAACAGATTGCGCAGAACAAAAAGGATAATTATTACAGGAAGCAACGCCAGTCTATTGTCAGGCGAGCTATCAACTCGTTTAACGGGAAGATATATAGACTTTACTCTTTATCCGTTTTCTTTTAAAGAATTTTTAGCTTATAAAGGCGCGGAGTTTAAAAAAGAAGATTTTTATTCAACAAAAAAAATTTCTCAAATTAAAAGACATTTAAGCGAATATATAAAAATTGGCGGGTTTCCGGAGGTTTATAAATTTGGCGGTATAATCGCGGGTAAAATTTTTAATGATATTATTTCTAAAGATATTCTGTTGCGCTATGGAATTAAAAATCAAAGCACATTCAAAGAATTATCCAATTATTTGATTTCTAACTTTAGCAAGGAAATGGGATACGCAAAATTAGCTAATATTTTTTCCATTAAAGACGCGCACACAGCGAAAAATTATGTGTCATATCTGCATTTAACATATATGATTTTTATTTTGGAAAAATTTTCTTTTAAGTTAAAGCAAAAGGCAATAGCGCCAAAGAAAATTTACGGAATTGATACAGGGCTAATAAATTCTTTGGCGTTTCAATTTTCAGAAAACAAAGGGAGGTTAATGGAAAATATTGTTTTGTTGGATTTTTTGCGGGAAAAATCTTACAACAATAATAATTCAGAAATTTATTATTGGCAGGATTATGATGGCAGAGAAGTGGATTTTGTCGTTAAGAGCGGCCGTAAAATAATACAGTTGATACAAGTTTGCGCGAATTTAGATGAATTTCAAACAAAAGAAAGAGAGATAAAATCATTATTAAAGGCAAGCGATGAACTAAGGTGCAATAATCTAATGGTTATTACTCATGACTATGAAAGTGAAGAAAAAATTGAGAATAAAAAAGTTAAATTTGTTTCTTTGTGGAAATGGTTGTTGAGAGTGTAGGCTATTCGTGGGTTGAACATCCGAATAGTTATTCGGCTTTACTGAAGCCGAACAGGAATGTTGACATATTATGGATTTAAGCGGATTGCGCGATCAAGAAAAAATAAAGATAAAAATTAATTAATTTTTTAAAAAAATATTATGCTCAACAAAATAAAAATTTTGACTTTATTAATCGCGTTATGCGCGCTTGTTTCCGGCTGCATCAAACTGCAAACCGATTCAAAGGCAGGCGGCAATGACGGCGGAGTATTCAGGTCCGGTGACAAGGGGAGTTCCTGGCAGCAGTCAGTTGCAATTCCCACTGCCAGCGGCAAGCCGGGAAGCATCGGTCCGCTTAACACAGCTTCCCTTATAATGGATCCGAACGACAGCAAGGCCATTTATTTCGGCAGTTTTGATAACGGGCTTTTTTATTCTTATGATCGGGCGCAAACATGGCAGGTTGCGGCGATCCTTGGCGCAGGCACGATCAGAGCCATAGCCGTGGATCCTGATTCAAAATGCGTAATTTACGCCGCGATTAACAATGCTGTCTACAAGTCAACTGACTGCAACCGAACATGGGAGCAAATTTATTTTGACAATGATTTAAAGGCGGTAATAAGCGCCATAGCGATAGACCATTATGACAGCAGTAATGTTTATATCGGCTCTTCGCAGGGGAATATCATAAAAAGTTCTGACAGGGGAGCAAGCTGGCGCGCGCTGTACAAGATTGGCGGCGGCATAGAAAAGATGATTGTAGATCCGCATGACAGCCGCGTTATTTTCGCGGCCTCCGCGGATAAGGGAATTTATCGCTCAAAAGACAATGGCTTAAGCTGGGTTGATCTAAAAGATAAATTAAAAGAATTTCAAGCAGAGAAGGATTTTAAGGATTTATTAATTCCGAACACGGAGGAAAATTTGATATTTTTGGCCACAAAGTATAAAATATTAACATCTCTTGACAACGGAGACAGCTGGACTGAAATTAAATTGATTACTTCCGAAGATAAATCATATATAAATTCAATAGCGGTTAATCCTAAAAACGATCAGGAAATTTATTATACTACAGACACTACTTTTTACCGTTCGCTTGACGGCGGCCGGAATTGGACGCCTAAAAAACTGCCCACGACAAGATCCGGTTGGAAGCTGTTGATTGATCCGGATGAGCCGAGCATTATTTATATGGGGGTTAGAGGAAGTAAGAAGTAAGAAGTTAGAAGTAAGAAGTAAGAAGTAAGAAGTAAGAAGTAAGGAATGAATTAACAGAAAAATTTTAAATTATTAATTACAAATTAAATAAAAAAATATGAACAAATACACACAATCAAAACAAGAAGAGTTTAATAAGGCGATTGATTTTTTTAAAAAAGACATTGCCAGCTTGCGGACGGGACGGGCCAACCCAGCAATGCTTGACGGAGTGCGGGTGGAAGCGTACGGCTCAAAAACTCCGCTCAATGGCTTGGCCGGCATTACCGTTCCGGAAGCCAGAAGCATTGTTGTCGCTCCCTGGGACAAAAATGTCATGAAGGATATTGAAAAGGCGATTATTAATTTTAATTTGGGAGTATCTGTTGTTAATGAGGGGGATAAATTAAGGATAACAGTGCCCCAGCTTACTGAAGAAAGCAGGCGTGAGTTAGTTAAAAAATTAAATGAAAAAATGGAAGCCGCGCGAATTTCCATCAGGCAGACAAGGGATGAAATTAAAGAGAGTATTGAGCAGGCGGAAAAAAACAAAGAAATCAACGAGGATGATAAATTCAGATTTATCAAAGAAATGGACGAAGAGGTTGGCAGAAAGAACGATGAAGTAAAAAAGATTAGAGAAGGGAAGGAAAAGGAGATAATGACTATTTAGTTTATTAGGGATTAGTTAATTAGTGATTAGGTTGTTTGTCCTAATTAACTAATTAACTAATTAACTAAAACATGTTTTTAACAATTATTACATTCATAATAGTTTTAGGGGTTTTGGTTTTTGTCCATGAACTGGGGCATTTTTTGGCTGCGCGTAAATTCGGCGTTAAGGCGGAAGAATTCGGCTTTGGCTTCCCTCCGAGAATGTTTGGCGTATATAAAGATAAGCAAGGAAAATGGAAGCGGGTAATTGGCGGCAAGGAAGTGAAAGACGCGCCGGGAACTGTTTATTCGCTTAACTGGATACCTATCGGCGGTTTCGTAAAGATAAAAGGCGAAGACGCGGCCGGAGACGGGTCTATTGTCGGCGGTTCGCGTGAAGCAGAGGAGAAAAGCGCCGCGCCGGAGCAGGACAGCTTGACAGACAAGCCGATCTGGCAGAGGGCGATTATAATGTCGGCCGGAGTAACTATGAATGTTGTTTTGGCCGCCGCGCTGATTATTTTCGGATTATCAATAGGCATGCCGCAAGTGCTTGACGGAATTCATCCCAAGGCCCGAATTAGCGATAAAAAAATTCAAGTTGTCCAAGTTTATCCTGATTCTCCCGCGTCGCAAGCCGGAATTATAATCGGTGACGCGATAATCAGCATTAATAATGTCCGGTTTGTTAATTATGAAGAATTGCAGAAATTCGTTGATGAAAATGAGGGCAAGGAATTGGATTACAGAATCGGACGGGATTCAGAGGAAATGTTAATCGCGATTACGCCTGAAATAAGAGAGGAAACAAGCATGGGCGGAATCGGAATTGCCATAGCTGAAACAGGCATAGTAAAATATCCTTGGTATTTGGCGATTGCGGAGGGCGTGAAGACAACTGTTTTTTTAACATGGGCGATAATTGCCGCTTTCTACGAGCTTTTCAAGGGCTTGATTACGGGCCAGGGCTTAAGCGCTGACATAGCGGGACCGGTGGGGATAGCGGCTTTAACCGGGCAGATGGCGCGCATGGGTTTTGTTTATGTTCTACAGTTTGCCGCCTTGCTGTCTATTAATTTGGCTATAATCAATTTTTTGCCTTTTCCGGCTCTGGACGGCGGCCGAGTGTTATTTTTATTTCTTGAAAAGATAAAAGGCAGGCCGGTCAAGAGAGAACTGGAGGCGGCGATACATCAAGCAGGATTAATTTTGCTCATGCTTTTGGTGCTGGTTGTTACTTTTAAGGATGTAGCCAGATTCGGGGATAATTTTAAGATGCTGTGGGATAAGATAGCAGGATAATTTATTTAAGAATTATTTAGTTAACGGGTTAGCGAGTTAACGAGTTGTTATTTAAGATTTAATTAACTCGTTAACCCGTGAACTCGTTAACTAAAAAACTAAGTTATGAATATAAACATTAAAGCCACAAACATTGAGTTAACGCCGAGAATCAAGGATTATGTTCAGGAGAAAATGGATATGCTGGAGAAATATCTGGGCAGTATTGATGTAATTAACGCCCAATTTGAAGTAGAGCTTACGACTCGCCGCCAGAACAAGGGCGAAATTTATCGGGCTGAAGCGAATTTGGACGTGCCGGGAGATTTATTGCGCGTGGAAAAAACAGAAAAGGATTTGTTCAAGGCGATTGATAAAGTGAAAGATCATTTAACGCGGTCCATTAAGAGGTATAAGGAGAAGAGGATTGATAAAAAAAGAAAAATAAAATAAAAATTTAAAAAAGGAGGGATTAAAAATGAAAAGAGGCATGATAGCGGATATAATAAGCAACAATAGCTTGGAGTGTGTTATAGTATTAATGATTTTGTTGAGCATAATTCCGGTATTATGCCTGGCTAGCGTTATTTTTAAAAAATTAGGATTGGATTCCTGGTTCAAGATTTTTAAAATTCATCTTTAGCCGTTAATCCTATTATCCATCCCATAATCATCTTTATCGGTTATGGGATTTTTTTGGTTAATTTTATCAAGAAAGCAGGTTGCGTTATTGGCAAAAGAGGGGTTGTTTTTTTATTAAGCAATATTAAATAGCGATTAATCACTTAACTGCCTCGCCACAGTCTCCCGAAAGGGGACTGTGGCGGTGGATAGGCATACCGTCGCAGTCCTCTGCTGAGAGACTGCGACGCGGCGGGGAATCGGGTTGTGCTATTATCATAATCGGGGTTGTTTTTTTATTAAGCAAGGTGTATAATTTGAATATTAAATAGCAATTAATCACGCTTAAGCGTGTTTTTTAATATGAAAATTTTTAGCAAATTATTCGGGGATCCGAATGAAAAAATAATTAAATCATTACAGCCGATTGTTGATGAAATTAATGGGCTGGAAAGCAGGTTTGAAAAGATGAGCGATGAAGAGTTGAGGGGGATGACCGGTAAGTTAAAAAAGAAATTTGAAATTGGAAATTTGAAATTGGAAATTAGGGATTCAGAGAAAGAAAAAGAATGTAAGCAAAATCTTAATTCTCAATTAGACTCCATTTTGCCGGAGGCGTTCGCGGTTGTTCGGGAGGCGGCGAAAAGAATATTGGGCCAGCGGCATTATGATGTCCAGCTGATGGGCGGCATAATTTTGCACCGGGGGCAGATTACTGAAATGAAAACCGGCGAGGGCAAAACCCTGGTTGCCACATTACCGCTGTATTTAAACGCATTGGCAGGCAAAGGCGTTCATCTGGTGACTGTTAATGATTATTTATCCAGCATAGGCGCCGGTTGGATGTCGCCTGTTTATCATTCGCTCGGCATGACAACGGGCGTGATTATTCATGATTCCGCTTTGGTTTACGATCCTGAATTTACTGATGATTCCCAGTATGACGACCGGCTGAAGCATTTTAAGCCGGTAGATCGCAAGCAAGCTTACGATTGCGATATTTTGTACGGCACGAATAATGAATTCGGTTTTGATTATTTGCGCGACAATATGGCGCCGAACTTGGACGCGATGTCCCAGCGCGAATTGCGTTACGCGATTGTTGACGAAGTTGATTCTATTTTGATTGACGAGGCGCGGACTCCTCTTATAATCAGCGCGCCGGCAGAAGAGTCAACCGACAAATATTTTAAATTTTCCCAGCTGGTGCAAAAATTGGAAGAGAATAAAGATTATAACGTGGATGAAAAAATGAGAGCGGTCACGCTGTCCGAGGCCGGCATAACCAAGATGGAAAAATGGCTGGGCGTGGAGAATATTTATGTTTCAGGCGGCATCCGCGAAGTCCACCATATTGAGCAGGCGCTAAAAGCGAATGTTTTGTTTAAGCGCGACCGCGATTATGTCGCGCAGGACGGGCAGGTTATAATCGTGGATGAATTTACCGGCCGTTTAATGCACGGCAGGCGCTACAGCGAAGGACTTCATCAAGCCATAGAAGCCAAAGAGGGCGTGGCGATTCAGCGCGAAAGCCAGACTTTGGCAACTATCACTTTTCAGAATTATTTCAGAATGTATGCTAAATTAGCCGGCATGACCGGAACAGCAGTAACTGAAGCGGAAGAATTTTCCAAGATTTACAGCTTGGAGACATTGGTTGTTCCGACAAACAAGCCGATGCAGAGGAATGATATGAATGATTTGATTTACCGTACGGAAGAAGGAAAGTTTAAAGCGGTAATTAAGGAAATAAAAAATAGAAATAAAAAAGGCCAGCCGGTGTTGGTTGGCACAATATCCATTGAAAAAAATGAATTGCTTGGCGACATGCTGGCGCGCGAGGGCGTGAAGGCGCAAATTTTAAACGCCAAATATCATGAAAAGGAAGCAAAAATCATAGCTGAGGCAGGACGGTTCGGCGCCGTGACAATCGCCACAAATATGGCAGGGCGCGGCGTTGATATTGTTTTGGAAGAGAAAGTGAAAGGGCTGGGCGGCTTGCATGTGATTGGCACGGAAAGGCATGAATCAAGGCGCATTGACAACCAATTGCGCGGCCGCGCCGGACGGCAAGGCGACCCGGGCTCAAGCCGGTTTTATGTTTCCATGGAAGATGATTTAATGCGTATTTTCGGCGGCGACAGGATGAAAAATTTAATGGCGACATTGCGCGTTCCGGAAGATATGCCGATTGAAAACAGGATTGTTTCCGGATCAATTGAATCAGCGCAAAAAAAAGTTGAGGGCAATAACTTTGACATCAGAAAGCATCTGGTTGAGTATGACGATGTTATAAATAAGCATCGGGAGAGTATATACAAGAGACGCCGTGAGATACTGGAGATTGCGGAACACGAAAACAC
>JAZDKT010000068.1:0-3588 GCA_043802685.1 Candidatus Falkowiibacteriota bacterium
CAAGCCAAAGGCCGGCAAATTATTAAATGATTCTCTGATAATATCAAAAACCATATGAGTTAGTTGGTAGTTGGTAGTTGGTAGTTGGTAGTTGGTAGTTGGTAGTTGGTAGTTGTAAAAATGCTACTCACTACTCACTACTCACTACAACCTACTCACTACTCACTTAATTCTATTATACCAAATTATTCCGTTTCGTTCCAGCTAATAATCTCCCACCCTCCGCCGGGCCCGCTGCTGAAAGTCGCGTTTTCCAGCCCACTTTCATAAGTAACCGTCGCGTTGTTTGCTAAAATTAATTTATACGCGGTTACCTCTTTGACGCTAGCGTTGTTGGAAACATTCGCGATTCCTGCAAAAGCGTAAAATATGGCGCCAGACGCGTTATTGGAAATATTAATGGCATTGGTAGCGCCCAAATGCGTTGATAAAAGCATAATATAAGTGCCATTGGAAGCATTGCATGTTCCGCTTAAAGGATTGTACCCGTTGGACCCGCAAATAATCGCATTATTGGAAGTGGTAATAACTCCGCTCGCAGTTTCATTGCCAATATTATCGGCAATAATTACTCCGCTATTTTCTCCATAATCGCTGGACAGCTCCATAATTACATTGTTTGGCAATATAATATTTCCGTTTACCCATAAAGTGCCGGTTAAAGTAATTTTAATTCCATTTGCTCCCGTAAGATTGCAATTAAGCTTGGCCGGACCAATCGATATATTAACTTGAGGATTGCAATGCGCCGCGTCAGAATAAACCCCTCCGGCTTCCGCATCCTCTTCCCAGCTTCTAATCGTATCAATAGTAATTGGCATTGTTTCAACGGGCATATCCGTACTGCCAGGATGCGCTGTCCCGCTAGTTAAAGGCAAAGAACACGTAGGCGAGGTTGGGCTATTTAAAAAATTAGTCGAAGTAGCATCAATATTTTGATAATAAGCGTCCCCGCAAATCTTACTGCTTACAATAGAATTAGCCTTAACATTACCTTTAACGACTATGCCGCTTAAAGCCATACCGTTGGCAACTATAACATCCCCTGTAATTACAGAGCCGCCTCCGGTAACTATGCCATTTGAATATATGTTGCCAATTACTAAAGCGTTATTTCCCATTGTCAGCCCGCCTTCGCCAACCTGAACCCCGTAATAAAAAGAAACCGCCGTGGTAGTTACTGTTAAAGACGATGTTAATTTCCTGACATTATTCAAATAAGAAGAGGAAACATCAATGGTTGTCGTGTTGCCGCTTTCGGAAATATTCTGGTCTATTGTCGAGCCGTCTAAAGTAAATATGTTTGTCGGGCCATAATTATAATTTTTTAGAACTCGCACTATGGCGTCTTCGGTTCCGGATTCAGCCAAATAATAAGACTTCAAAGAATTTGATAAATTTTTGCTGATTTGCTTTTTGGTAAAAAGGCTCGCGCTTAAAGAAAAAGTTAAAATCAAAACCAAACTGCAAACCGTAAGAAGAGCGATAATGCCGGCAAAACCCCGCGAATTGTTTTTTTTAAAAATATTTTTCATTTTTTTAAATTAAATATTATGATCGAAGCGCGATAACAGTAGAAAGATCAATTTTTGTTTCCGTGTTTAAAATATTATTTGACTTAACCGTAAAATTAATTTCCACCGATTCGCGCGTACCGTTTTTATAATAATAGAAATTCAAGTTTTGTACGGAAACATTCGAGGAAGTTAAAGCAATGGGACTTAATCCCTCTTGCTTCATAAAAATCGTATTATTCTCCAGATAAAAATCAAGATAAGCGATGCTTTCATTGGCCGGAACCGCCTGACTGGTGGCTAAAGAAAATTGCGCCGCTTTTGTCCCATTATAATTATAATTCGTGAAATTACTGGTGGGAAGATATATTTTTCTAGCATTGCTTGCTTCATAAACCATTCTTTCCATTGCCGAATAAGCATTGGAGTTTATTTCAATTAAAGTAACTATTCTGCTATTCGTACGGCTGATCACGAAAAAAACCCCCACGATCACTACCGTAATAATTCCCAAAAGAGCCACATAAAGAAGCATTTCCACCAATGTGTATCCTTTTTTGCTTTTTAAAATTTTACTGTTTATAATTTTTTTAAATTGCATAATAAAAATTTATCATTTAAAATTAACCAAATATTCTGAAATGCTTATCTGTTTTGCCGCGCCGCTTTCGTCCCACGAAACATTAGAATTGATTTTCAAAGTATTGGGATCAATCGTTCCTACCGGAACAATATCGCTATTAATGTCGCGCTGTACCTGAAAAGTAGTAAACCAAACAGTGTAGCGGCCTTCGCTTCGCGCCCCTGTCTGCACTGTCCATTTTTCAGGAGTCGCGCCGTTAGCTATGAAATTGTATTGATTGCCTAAAACCAGAGAAGAAATCAACGCCCAATCTTCATCACGAACCGCCCGGGCTTGCTCTAAATTCGCCTTTACCCAATAAAGCGCCTCCGTCTGGTGAGAATCTTGAAGCGCCGCCCGCAAAGATAAATTTAAATATTGTTCAATGCCCAAAAAAGTCGCCATTCCCACGCCAACCACTAAAAGTATTTCAATCATGCCGAAGCCTTTTTGACTGATATTTTTTATTTTCATACTTTTTATATTTAATCAAAAAATTATTGCGGTAACATTTCATTAACATACACGAGGTTTGGAGTTACTGTAACTGTGCCGCCGTTTTCGGTATAATTAACAATTTTTCTTGGCGTTCCACTTTGTAAAAAATAAATATTAAGTGATTCATTGTTTTTCATCCTATCGCGTATTATGCAAAGTAAAGTTGTTAAAGAATCCAAAGATATTGTATGAACTCTTAACGATTGCGATGCACTATCCACTGTTTCCATACCTTGCCAATCAAATGAACTTTTATCCCCATTAAAATAACTAGCCATAATAATGTCTTTAGTAAATGGAACCGTAACTCCGGCGCCTGTCCATTCCAGCCGCAATGTATCATAATCCTGAATGCTCCATCCGCCCAAATCAAAATGAATATGCCTGGCATTAATATTATTTGTGGTATCTTCCACGATTGCAGGAACACCGCTTGCGCCAAAAATATCCGTACCGGTCTGCCCCTGCGAATTAATCGTAATGATTTTCGTCTTGGAATTATCATTTATAACCCTGATATCAATATTTCCCGCATCATCCGTAGTACCGGTCAAGCGGCTAAATATAATATCACTGCCTACGGCTCCGCCATAAATTTCTACACCATCAGTCAAAGCAAAAACTTGATTGGCAGAATCGCCATCAATATAAGTACTTCCCGAAAAAATTGTAACACTATCGGATTTTAAATGCACTCCGTAATTTGTATCATTCAACGCGCTCAATGAATAACTTTTTGCCAATTTTATTTTTATTTCTATCATTTTCGCGGTATTGCCTAAATTTGTAACATCAGAAAAAGATCGCCAAGAAACAATAGAAATTACCGTAATGATTGATATGATAGCAATCACAATAATAATCTCTATGAGTGTAAAACCTTTTTCTTTGTTTAACATCTCTTTAAAAAATTGATTAGAAATTAGAAATTAGAAATTAGAAATTAGAAATTAG
>JAZDKT010000069.1:0-27642 GCA_043802685.1 Candidatus Falkowiibacteriota bacterium
TATGAAAGACAACATAATCGCCGGTCTGGACATAGGTTCTACCGCCATAAGATTGGTGGTGGGTCAGCGCGTTGCTAGCGGAACCGGTGAAAAATTGCAGATAATCGGAGCCATAGACGCTCCTGCGCAGGGGATTAACCGCGGAGTCGTCAACAGCATTGAAGACGCGACATCCGCTATTTCAGGATGCTTGGAAAGAGCCGAGCGAATAGTCGGCGTGCCGATTGGCAGCGTCTGGGTAGGCATTAACGGGCCGAACATAAAGTGCGAAAAAAGCCGCGGCATAGTAGCGGTCGGCAGAAGCGACGGCGAGATCACGGAAGAAGATATCGGCAGGGCGGTAGAAGCGGCTCAAGCGTTGTCTGTTCCGCCCAATTACGAGATTTTGCATGTTATACCCGTTAATTTTACGATAGACAATCAAAGCGACATCAAGGATCCGCTTGGCATGACGGGAGTAAGATTGGAAGTGGAAGTCTTGATTATACAAGGCCTTGCCAGTCAGATTAAAAATTTAACAAAAGCTATTTACCGCACCGGCTTGGACATTGAAGACTTGGTTCTTTCTCCATTAGCGGCGGCAGAAGCCGTTATCAGCTCTAAACAAAAAGAATTGGGCTCGGCCTTGGTTAACATAGGATCGGCCACTACCAGCTTGGCTGTTTTTGAAGAGGGGGATTTGCTGCATACGGCTGTTTTGCCAATCGGCTCCGAGCATATTACCGCTGATGTCGCCATCGGGCTTAGATGCCCGATTAATTTAGCCGAGCGGATAAAAACAGAATACGGCAATGCCAGGCCTGATGATTTTAACAAAAAAGATCAGATTGACATAAGCGAATTAGCCAATGAAGAAGATGTGCCGGATGAAGGCATGATGGTTTCCAAAAAATATATCGCGGAAATCATAGAAGCGCGCGTTGAGGAAATTTTTGAAAAAATAGACCAAGAATTCAAAAAAATAGACCGTTCCGGCATGCTGCCGGCCGGTGTCTTCTTGATCGGCGGCGGCTCCAAATTATCAGGCATAGTTGAATCAGCCAAGAAAAATCTTCGTTTGCCGGCGTGCTTGGGCGTTAATAAAAAAGTTGATTCCGCGATAGATAAAATTAATGATGTTAGTTTTTTAACAGCTTTAGGATTGGTTGTTTGGGGGCATCAACTAACCGAAGGGAAAGGCAAGTTTAACTTAAAATGGCCTGGCGGCGATGCGGTCGGCAAAACTGCCGAGAAAATAAAAAAAATATTTTCTTCTTTAATGCCGTAAACGCGTAACGCATAACGCATAACGCATAACGCGTAACGCATAACGCGTAACGCATAACGCATAACGCATAACGCATAACGCGTAACGCGTAACGCGTAACGCGTAACGCGATTAGGGGTGTATAAAAAATGTGTTCAGCTCCCAAATGCCATTATACGCAAAGCTCTTGATTGTTTTTTAATATTAATATATAATGAAATTAGTTAAATAGTTACTCGGTTAATTAGTTGCGCGGTTTTAAAAATTGAGCAACTAAGCAACTGATTAACTAAGTAACTAAGCAACTAAAATATATGGCTGAAGTAAAACCTGTAGTTGAAACTTTTGCTAAAATAAAGGTGGTTGGCGTAGGCGGGTCTGGAGGAAACGCCATTAACCGGATGATTGAGTCCGGTATTAAAGGCGTGGAATTTATCGCGGTGAATACCGATGTCCAGGCCTTGCACTACAATAAAGCGACCAAGAAACTGCATATCGGCAAGACCATAACCAGGGGCTTGGGAGCGGGCATGAATTCCGAATTAGGCAAGCAGTCAGCCGAGGAAGCGCAGAATGAAATCAGGGATATTTTAAAGGATGCCGATATGGTTTTTGTTACTTGCGGTTTGGGCGGAGGCACCGGCACCGGCGCTTCTCCCGTTATTGCCGAGCTAGCCCGGGATCTGGGCGCTTTGACCGTAGCGATAGTGACTAAGCCGTTCGCGTTTGAAGGAGCGCAGAGAAAAAACATAGCGGAGCGCGGAATGTCTGAATTAAGCGATAAAGTTGATACGATAATTACCATTCCTAATGATAAATTACTCCAGGTTATTGATAAAAAAACTTCTCTTTTGGACGCCTTCATGGTAGTTGACGAAGTTTTGCGTCAAGGCGTGCAGGGAATTTCAGAACTGATTACCGTGCCCGGATTGATTAATGTTGACTTTGCCGATGTAAAGGCGGTCATGGCGAACGCCGGCAGCGCGTTAATGGGGATTGGGCAGGCAAGCGGAGAGAATAAGGCGGTTGAAGCGGCCAAGTCGGCAATCAGCTCTCCTCTGCTGGAAATGTCAATTGAAGGAGCCCGCGGAGTTCTCTTCACTATCGTGGGAGGCCCGGGCCTTACAATGCATGAGGTTAATGAAGCGGCGAAAATAATCACTTCATCGGTTGACGAGGACGCCAAAATTATTTTTGGAGCGGTCGTGAACGAAAAATTAAAGGATGAAATAAAAGTTACGGTTGTGGCAACCGGCTTTGACGGCAGGCAGATAGGGATCAGCGAATCAGTAGGCAGCCAAAGATCATATACTCCAAGCCCTTTTCTCTCGGAAGAAGGCGAATTATCAGAATCCGAACAGCAGGAGAAGAAAGAAAAAAAGAAAAGCAAGATTTCCAGCTTAAAAGCGGCCCAAGCGGAGCCGGCGGGAAAAAAAGACAAAGATTCCAGCGAGGAAGACGATGATGAATTGGGAATCCCGGCGTTTATTCGGAAGAAGATGATGTGATAGAGCAGACTCGCATTCTACAAATTGCGATCATCCGAATGAGCGTTATCGCTTCGCGAGCCCCGCTACAAATGGGGCACATGCGAATAAAAATTTAACGAAATTAAAATATTTTAAAATAAAAAAACCGCGGAAGCGGTTTTTTTATTTACTTAGCGCTTAATCAGCACCGAGTGCTGCGCCAGCACTCGGTGCTGATTAAGCAGAGTTTTTACAAATTAGCCAAAAGCCAAGATCCGTCTTCCTGCTTTTGAACATAAAAATTAATAGGCACTTTATATCCGCCCATGGAAAAATAAACTTCAGTTGAATATGTTTTTTCCGCTTCGGTTGAATCTGACAATTCAGCGCCCAGCATTATATTGCCTAGCGTGAATTCTCCTTCTCCATCCAGAAAATCTATAGTATATTCAACAACTTTTTGCATACTATCCGTAAATAGAGGCAAGGCCGTGTTAGGATCTCCTGCCATAATCGCTTTGGCCGCGGCTTCAAAAACTTGATCGGCATCATCTTTGGCTTGGCACGAGGAACATCTTTGGCTTGCTGTTGTATCAATATAGCCGGCAGTGATTTGCGATAGGTTTTGGTTGGAAATGCCCAAACTTAATTCGCGCATAATCGCGAAAGCGTCAGCCGGCCTGCCAAGGTAGTATCTTTTTTTATCAGCCGGATTTACATACCAGGATTCTCCGTTTTGCTCGGTTTGCAAGAATATTTTTCCCAAATGATTTTTAGCAAAATCATTATCAATAGCCAGCTTGCCCGAACCATTGGGATTATAATTATTTTTAATTTCCAAGCCGTCATTATGCCCGTCTCCGTCCGTGTCAGGATTTTCAGGGTCGGTTCCCAATGCTTGCTCAAACCGATTGGCAAGGCCGTCTTGATCATTGTCACTGTCATCATATTCAATAATTCCTATTTCAAATTTGTTTAAATCATTATTTGTTATCCCGGTACCCAAGTTGCGCATAACCTCAAATGCGTCTGCCGGCCGTCCTAAATAGTATTTTTTATAGTCCGCGGTATTCACATACCATGCCTCGCCATGGGACTGGACTTGCAGGAGAATGCGGCCGGATAGTTTTTGCCCTAAGTTTTCTTGGGCAAGAACAAATTGTGTAACTATCAAAGCCGCCGCGAGCATAAAAGTTATTGTTAAATATTTTTTCATAAATCTTATTAACCCCGTTAGATAATTTATAATCTTAACTTCGCCGGCTCCATAGTCCTTAATCGCAATTGGGGCTGTGGAGCCTTTTTGCAAGCCGTCTATTTTATCACCCTCCTGCGTATCCGCATATCGGCTCCACAGCCCAGCTATCGCTGGGACTATGGAGCCCTCGCCAGTATAAATCCCCGCTAAAATTAGCAAAGTTTTATATGATTTATATGATTTTTAATTAAAATTTGCTATAATATGGATATAATCTATTATAACAAAAAATATGCTTGCTAAAAAGAAAATAATTTTTACAATTCTTAGCGTAGTAATCGCCAGTTTTATTATTTATATCGGAATCGGGATTTTTGATTATTTGGAATTTAGAAAAGTTGCCATATCTGCCGGAGGAATGCCTTGGCAAGATGGAGGAATGGTGACTTATTATAACTCCATGTGCGTAATAGAGGATCCTGTTTTTGAGCCAACTATTTGCCATACATGTTTAATGTGCTCTTCTGCAATAGGATCTTTATGCGCTAGTTCAGAAGAAATACAATTTACAGGCCAGCTTGGAGGAACCAAGGTTTGCCCGTCAAAGGGTTTTGTGTATAAAGGAGGAGGTACGATGCCGACCATGGGTCAGAATATGATAGTTGGCGGCGCGTCAGACATATTGCCGTATGTAATCGGAGTGCCTGGCGTAAGCGCGATGAGAATAAAAAAAGTTGTAGACTGGTTTGATTATATTATAGCAGGAATTAAGGAGTAACTACAAGAATTATTTTTATAAAAGAATAAAAACTTTAATTTTATTAACAATCATTATATATTATTAAAACATGAATTTTATATTCTTTTAAACAAATAATCCTTGTAGTTATTTTATGCTTCAACAAACAAAAGAGCTTTGTAAGCTATATGACATAAAGCCGGCCCGTTCCAAGGGTCAGAATTTTTTAATTAAAGAAGATATTTATGATAAATTAATAGAATCAGCGGATCTTACAAAAGATGATACTGTGCTGGAAGTTGGGCCGGGATTGGGGTTCCTTACGGCTAAATTGGCCCCAAAAGCGAAAAAAGTTATCGCCGTTGAATTGGACGATAAGCTGGCGGAAGTTTTGCGGATCGGCTTAAAGGCAAAAGGGATTAAGAACGTGGAAGTGGTTAATGAAAATATTTTAACCTCACCCCTAACCCCTCTCCTAATTAGGAGAGGGGAATTAAAGGGGAGAGGTTATAAAATCGTAGCCAATCTTCCTTACAATATTACCTCAATATTTTTACGGCAAATTTTATCCGCTGAAGTTAAGCCGAATTTAATGGTTCTGATGCTGCAAAAAGAAGTTGCCGAGAGAATAACAGCCAAGCCGGGCAAGATGAATCTGCTGGCGGTTTCAGTTCAGTTTTATGCCAATCCGGAAATTATGCGAATTGTTCCGGCTGATAATTTTTGGCCTCAGCCAAAAGTTGATTCGGCGATAACACGCCTCACCCCCCGACCCCCTCTCCTTGCTAAGGAGATGGGGAGTGAGAAAGATTTTTTCAGATTATTAAAAATCGGGTTTAGCGCGAAAAGAAAAATGCTAAAAAACAATTTAGCCAACGGATACCATATCAGCCACGAAGACGCCGGAAACAAATTGAAAAAAGCCGGCCTAGACATAAAAATAAGAGCTCAGAATTTATCTTTAGAAGATTGGAAAAAATTATTTGGAAATTTTACTTAAATTATGTTATGATTAAAATAAATATATGAGCAAATTATCGCAAAAAGAAAAATTAGCATTAAAGGAATTTAAACAAGAGTTGAAAAAAAAATTAAGCAATCGTTTGATTAAAATTATCTTATTCGGCTCAAAAGCCAGGGGAGATGCCAGAAAAGATTCTGACATTGATGTTTTAATAATTGTTAAAAGAAAAAGCGAAAGAACAATGAATTTTATTTTTGATAAAAAAATAGAAATTGACTGTAAATATAATGTTTTTATTTCACCTAAGATTTATACTGCGGATGAATATAGTTATTACAATAGCATCCCAACTATTTTTATGCATTTTATTTCACAGGATGGTGTAATTATTTAATTATTGCTATCGCGCTATGGCCAAAAAATTTCCAGCCACTAAAGAAAATATTGATAAATTATTAAGCAATGCTAATAATAAAATTGTTGCTGCCGCTGATTTTTTAAAATTAGGCCATTATAACGATGCTATCAGCAGAGCATATTACGCGTTTTTTTATGCCGCTTCCGCCATATTAATAAAAAAAGGATATTTTGCTAAAACTCATAAAGGCGTAGAAATATTATTTGAAAAAAAGTTTATTAAAACCGGCGAATTTCCATCAGGGGTTGGCAGATGGCTGGCCAGGACGCGCGAGTCAAGAGAAGAGGCTGACTATGATTTATGGAGAGAATATGACAAGGAGCAAGTTAAAGCCACAATTAATGCCGCGAAAGAATTTGTTAAAACCGTTGAAAATAAAATAAAATTTATGTAGACAATTTTAAAGTTTTTTATGCAAAATCAAAACGATTATCAAAATTCAGAAGATGAAAATCAAAGCGATAATTCATCAAGCGGCCGATTAAACAAGGGGCAGAAAATAGGCGCGTCCGCGCTGGCTGTGTTTGCTATTTTATTGATTTTTTTATGGTCGGCACAATTAAAGAAAAGCATATCAGGGCCTTTGGACAGGAATAATCCGGGAAGCTCGGAAATCGCTGTGGAAAAAAACAATGAAGACAGCGAAGAGTCATTGCGCGGCAAGGACACGGACAGCGACGGACTGTCTGACTGGGACGAGCTTTATTTTTATAAAACCTCTCCGTATTTGGAAGACAGCGACAGTGACGGCTTTACAGACAAGGAAGAGATTGACAATAGCAAGGATCCCAATTGTCCCGCCGGCAGGGATTGCTACAGCCAGGGAATTGTTGAAGGAGACGAAGGCGTGGTTAGCGCGGAAGAGAATAAAGACGACAGCGGTTCTTTGGATAATTTATTGGATCAATTTGGAGTTGAAGATAATGTTTCTTCCCCGGACAATAGCCGGATAAATTCAATTCTTCCAGCCGTTATACCGGCTGATGATTTGCGAGAAATGCTAATGGAGTACGGCATGGACAAAACAATGCTGGACCAATTCAGCGATGAGCAGTTATTAGAGAGTTATAAGGAGGTTTTGGGGCAGTAAAACACGAAAACACGAAAACACGAAAACACGAAAACACGAAAACACGGAAGCACGAAAACACGAAAACACGAAAACACGAAAACACGAAAACACGAAAACACGAAAACACGGAAGCACGAAAACACGAAAACACGGAAGCACGAAAACACAAAAACACTCGGCTTCGCCTCAAAACACGAAAACACGAAAACACGGAAACACAAAAACACTCGGCTTCGCCTCAAAACACGAAAACACGAAAACACGAAAACACTCGGCTTCGCCTCAAAACACGAAAACACGAAAATAATAAAGCAATTTTTACTTTTTTCATTATGGATAAAATTTTAAATATTATAAAAAAATACATACCGAAAAAACTTTTTAAATACTTTCAGCCAGCTTACCACTTTTTACTAAGCTGGTTTTCTGCTGTTTGGCATAAGCGGCCCGGTGAGAAATTAATTGTAATCGGAGTTACAGGCACTACCGGCAAAACCACCATTGTTTATTTGATCGCGGAAGTTTTAAAATCATCCGGCTACAAGGTCGGCTATACTTCTACCGCCATGTTCAGCGACGGCGAAAAAGAATGGCTGAACGACAAAAAAATGACAATGGTCGGCCGTTTTTTCACTCAAAGAATGCTGCGCGATATGGCGCGAAATAAATGCCAGTACGCGATAGTAGAAACCACTTCAGAAGGAATAGTCCAATACCGCCATAAATTTATCAATTATGACATCTTGATTTTCACCGGGCTTTATCCGGAACACATTGATTCGCACGGAGGATTTGAAAATTACAAGCAAGCAAAAGGAAAACTGTTCGCGCATCTTAAGGATTGCAAAACAAAATATGTTAATGAAGAAAAATATGTTTGCAAAGCCGCTTCAGGCATAAAAAAATTGGATTTAAACAGGGTGAAGAAGGCTATAATAGCCAATGGCGATGACGAGCATGTTAGTTATTTTTTGGGGTTTAGCGCGGAAGAGAAAATTAAGTATGAAGTTTCCGCCAAAGACGGACCATCCTTTGGCTGGAGAAGTATGGAACCAAAAGTAATGAATAAAGAAAGCAAAGATGACGCCGCCATTAAAAAACTGATTGCCTTGGATATAGATGTTAGCGGTGATGGCGCGAGTTTTGTCGTGAATGATACAAGAATAAATTTACGGCTATTGGGAGAGTTTAATGTTTCCAACGCCATGGCGGCGGTTGGCACTGGCTTGTCGCAGGGTTTGGATATGGCGGAAATTAAAAATGGGCTGGAAAAAGTAAAAGGAGTGCCGGGCAGGTTTGAAAGAATAAATGAAGGACAGAATTTTACGGTTATAGTTGATTACGCTTTTGAGCCCAATGCCGTTGAAAAATTATATGAAACAATAAAATTAATTTCTCATAGTAAAATAATCCATGTTCTTGGTTCGGCCGGCGGAGGCAGGGATATTAACAGGCGGCCGAAGCTGGGCAAGATAGCCGGAGAAAAAGCGGATTACGCCATAATAACAAACGAAGATCCTTATGACGAAGATCCGCAAATCATAATTGATCAAGTCGCGGCCGGCGCTGAAAAGGCCGGCAAAGAGCTTGGCAAAAATTTGTTCAAAATATTAGACCGCCGCGAAGCCATTAAAAAAGCTTTTTCTTTGGCGCGTGAAAAAGATATAGTGCTTATTACCGGCAAGGGCAGCGAGCAGGCGATTTGCGTTGAGGATGGCAAGAAAATTACTTGGGATGACAGGCAGGTGGCGAGAGAGGAGCTGGGGAAATAAATTATTTTTTAAAATTTATATTTCCCCCCCCCCTGTGGATAACATCTAAACTTTCATAAGCCGCATTCTATTTTTAAACCATATTTTATTTAAGATTAGGCAAGAAATTAAAGATAAAAGAATTTTTTTGAAAATCATAGCAAATCCCTTGACAATATTATTAATATTTGTTAATATTGGGGAAAGGTTTAAAGAGAGTTTTATGCACACGGCGCTTAAAGCGTTTGCGTAAGTGTGTTGCTGAAACAAATTTTATTTAAGATATAACATATTTTTAAAACGGCTTTTTCTTATTAGTATAAAATTTTTTATTTTTTACTCAGTTGCCGTTTTTTTGTTTTTTTTAGTTTCAAAATTTCAAAATATAAAAAAACCTCATGCTTTTAAATAATTTTCAAAACATATAAGTGGCCATTCATTTATCTGCTTCAGCAGACTTTCTTAATTAAATAAAACAATGGATTAAACTCAAGCCCCGCGGGTATTGGGATTTTTTGTTGTCTATTGGGCGGTGAGCAGTAAATAATTTTAGAAATTCTGCGTTTGAATAATAAAAATATGAAAACACAAGAATATAAAAATATTTTATTTTCATAATTTCGTATTCTTGTATTTTCATATACTGCAGGCAGAAATTTTGTTAATTATCAAATAATGCAATCGCGTAATGCCTAATATAATAACAATATAACCATATAGCCATATAATAATATAACAATATAACTATAAATACTATGCCTGACCAAAATAAAATCATCAAAAGAAAAAATTTGGCTGATTACGACAGGACAATGCCCCTGCCTGATTTGATTGAGATACAAAAAAATTCGTTTAATTGGTTTTTGGAAAATGGACTGATTGATTTGTTTGACGAAATTTCTCCAATTACCGATGTTGTCAAGCGGGATCTGGAGCTATATTTGGAAGATTATTATTTAGACGCTCCAAAATTCAATGAAGCGGAAAGCCGGGCGAAAAATATCACTTATGAAGCTCCGTTTAGAATTAACGCCAGATTGGTTAATAAAAAAACCAACAAAACAATCAATCAGGAAGTTTTTTTGGGAGATTTTCCTTTAATGACCCAAAACGGAACTTTTATTGTCAATGGAATTGAAAGAGTTGTTGTCTCTCAGCTGATTAGAAGCGCGGGAGTTATTTTTACTTCCGAGAATATTCGCGGCAAAAAGCATTATGGAGCAAAGGTGATACCTAACCGCGGAGCATGGCTGGAAATTGAAACCGACATGAATAATGTTATCTGGGTGAGAATAGACCGCAAAAGAAAAGTGGCTATCACTTCTTTGCTGCGCGCGTTCGGTTTTGCCTCTGACGAAGAAATAAAAGAGCTTTTCAAGGACGCTGACATTGGCAAAGAGATAAGCTATATTGATTCCACCATCGCAAAAGACATTGCCAAGAATGAAGCGGAAGGATTGAAAGAAGTATACAAAAGGATCAGGCCGGGCGATTTGGCGACAACCGACAACGCGCGGCAATTAATACATTCAATGTTTTTCAGGTTTGACCGCTATGATTTTGACAGAGTGGGCCGCTACAAGATAAATAAAAGATTCGGCTTTGACATACCGAATAATAAAGAAACCAGAATATTAAGGCGCGAGGACTTGATAGCCATTATTAAAGAAATCATCAGACTGAACATAACGCAGGAGCAGGAAGACGACATTGACCATTTGGGCAATCGGCGCGTCAGAGCCATCGGAGAATTAATCCAGAATAAGTTCAGAATCGGCTTGTCGCGCATGGAAAGGATTATCAGGGACAGAATGAGTATTATGGATGTTGACGCTTTAACCCCGAATAAATTGATTAATGCCAGGCCGGTTATCAGCGTGGTCAAGGAATTTTTCATGTCTTCCCAGCTGTCCCAGTTCATGGACCAGACTAATCCGCTGGCAGAGCTTGAACACAAGAGGCGGCTGTCTGCCATGGGTCCGGGCGGCTTAACCAGGGAAAGAGCCGGCTTTGAGGTGCGCGATGTGCACACGACTCATTACAGCAGAATTTGTCCTATTGCCACCCCGGAAGGACCGAATATCGGCTTGGTAGGCCATCTTGCCAGCTATGCCAGATTAAATCAATACGGCTTTATTGAAGCTTCTTACAGAAGAGTTTTGCATGATATTGAAAATAATCCTGAAATTACGGAAGGCAAAATTACCAGAGAGGATATATATGAGATAGAGGGGTTAGAGGGCGGAGAAGGCGGAGATGGGAATAAGGGGAAGAGGGGGAAGTTAATTATTAAGGCAGGGGAAGTTATCAGCAAAAAAACAGCTCAAGAGTTTAAAAAGAAATTAGGCAAAATCACCATACCGATAAAGCCGGTTGTTACGGACGAGATGGTTTATTTGGACGCTTTTGAGGAAGAAAAATATATTACGGCTTCTTTCACGGTTCCCGTTAACATGGAAGGCTATTTTTTGGTTGACAAGGCGGAGGTGCGAAAATACGGCCAGCCGTCAATTGAAGAAGTGGATAAAATTGATTTTATCGGAGTGGCCGCCAATCAGATTGTATCAGTAGCCACTTCCTTGATTCCTTTCCTAGAGCATGACGACGGAATCAGAGCTTTGATGGGAACGAACATGCAGCGCCAGGCAGTGCCTTTGATAACCGCTGAATCGCCTATTGTCGGCACAGGCATTGAAGCCAGGGCGGCCGAAGATTCCGGCCATGTTATTATGGCGGAAGAAGACGGTGAAATAGCAAAAGTTGAAAGCGCTTCAGTTGAAATAAGAAATAAGAAAGGAGAAATCAAAAAATATGAATTAAATAAATTTTTGCGCTCAAACGCTTCAACCTGCATTAATCAGCGGCCGATTGTTGATAAAGGCGATAAAATAAAAAAAGGCGATGTTTTGACTGACAGCTCGGCTATTGATCATGGCGAGCTATCGCTGGGCCGCAACGTGCTGGTTGCTTTTATGGCTTGGGAGGGATTTAATTTTGAAGACGCTATTATAATTTCCGAGCGCTTGGTAAAAGATGATGTTTATTCGTCAATTCACATAGAAGATTATAAAATAGATGTGCGCGACACTAAGTTAGGCGCGGAGGTTGTTACCAGCGATATACCCAACATCAGCGAGGAAAAATTAAAAAATCTTGATGAGCGGGGAGTTGTATGCGTTGGCGCGGAAGTGTCGTCAGGCGATATTCTGGTAGGCAAAATTACTCCGAAAGGCGAAACGGAATTATCAGCCGAGGAAAAGTTGCTTAGGGCCATATTCGGCGACAAAGCAAAAGATGTTCGCGACTCTTCTCTTTATTTGGAACATGGCGAGCACGGAAAAGTTATTGATATTAAAGTATTTTCCCGCGAAGACGGAGATAAATTATCAGCCGGAGTAATTCAGTCAATTCAAATCACGGTTGCTAATTTAAGAAAAGTCCAAGCAGGCGATAAAATGGCCGGACGCCATGGCAACAAAGGCGTTATTTCAAAAATAGTATCGGTTGAAGATATGCCGTATTTGGAAAATGGGACGCCGATTGATATAATTCTATCTCCTTTAGGCGTGGTTTCGCGTATGAACTTGGGGCAATTGCTTGAAACCCATTTAGGTTTCGCTGCCCAAAAATTAGGATACAAGATAGCCGTGCCTCCGCTTAACGGCATTTCCGAAGAACAAATTAAAGGAGAGTTAAGAAAAGCAGGGCTTCCTGAAGACGGCAAAGTTACATTGATTGACGGAAAAACAGGGGATTTGTTCGCGAATAAAGTATCCGTGGGTTATAAATATATGCTGAAGCTGAATCATATGGTTGAAGACAAGATACATCAGCGCTCAATCGGCCCGTATTCTTTAATAACACAGCAGCCATTGGGCGGCAAAGCCCAGTTCGGCGGACAAAGGTTCGGCGAGATGGAAGTTTGGGCGCTTGAGGGCTATGGCGCGGCGCACACTTTGCAGGAAATTTTAACCATCAAATCAGACGATGTGCCTGGCAGAAGCAAGGCTTATGAGTCAATTATAAAAGGCGAGCCGATCAAAAAACTGAATGTCCCGGAATCTTTTAATGTTTTAACCAGAGAATTAAAAGGCCTTTGCCTGGATGTTGAATTGCTTGACAAGAACGACAAGCCGGTTGTGCTGGAAAGCAATTACGAGAACAAGGAAGAGAAGGATGATCCGAGAGGGAGGAAATAATATTGTTAAATTGTTGAATTGTTGAATTGTTGATGGGCGGAAGTTTGGAATTAGATATTTTTTGAAGAATTTAAAATTTATGATTTCAAAATACGCCAAAGGTAAAGTAAGCGTTTTCATAGACGCTTCAAATGTGTATCATTCTTACAAGCGGCTAAAATGGAAAATAGATTTTAGAAAGTTTTTAGATTACTTAAAGCAAGAATTAGATTTACAAGAAATTTATTATTACACTGCCAGAGATTTGAGTTTTTCTAAGCAAACCAAATTTATTGCTTTTTTAGAAAGAATCGGTTATGAAGTAAGGAGCAAAAAGATTAAATTTATCAAGGATAAAAATAAAGAAGTAGAAAAAAAAGGTTTTTATAAAGGCAATTTAGATGTTGAACTGACAATAGATGTTTTAGAAACAAAAGAACAATACAATACGCTGATTTTAATTAGCGGAGATAGTGATTTTGAGCCATTATTGCAATTAATGAAAAAGAAATATAAAAAAAGATGTTTGGTTGTTGCGACAAAATATAATATTTCTATTGAGTTGATTAAGTGCGCTAAATATATTAATTTGAGTAAATTTAAAAAGTACATTATAAAAGTATAAACCCACGCCTTGCGGCGTGGGCTTTATTCCCGCATTCCACCGAAGCGGAACCGAGATGTTTTGTATTTATAGTATAGCATATTAAGAAATTATGTCAATTCAGTTAAATTTTGCTAAAGTTAGCGGTTGTTTGTTTGGCGGGGCGGGTGTTTGATTGGGCGGTGTGGATAAATTAGTTGTTTAACTACACGAATTATTTGTTTAAAAGAATGCGAATTGCATTATTCTTTTATAAAAAAAATTCTTGTAGTTAATAATTTTATGAGAAAACAATTTACAATTTTTTTAATTTTGGTTTTTATTTTAGGGTTAGCGCCGGTTAATTTTTCTAACGCAATTACCCAAAATCAAATTGACGCGGAGGTGCAGATAGTTTGCACGGACGGAAGCGATAATTGGTTTAGCGGCTCGGGAACAATAATTGATCCCAAGGGTATTATTTTAACCAACAGGCATGTTGTTGAGGGAGCGTATATGAATACTTGTTTTATCGGTTTTATAGAATCAATAAGCCAAGAGCCGAATTTTGGAACTGCTGGAAATTATAATTTAGCGGAAGTAAAATATCAGACTGTTTCTAATGACATGGACGCGGCGATTCTGTATTTGGATAATCCAACCAACAAAACTTATCCCTATATAAATATTTGGGATTCAAATTCAGATGCTTTGCAGTTTGGCGACAAGATTGAGGTTATTGGTTTTCCAAGTATCGGCGGATCCACTATTACTTATACCTCAGGGGATTTTAGCGGGTTTGGGAGCAGCGCGGATGGAACGCAGAATTATATTAAGAGCACCGCACCATTGGAGCATGGAAATTCTGGCGGTGCTTCTTATAATTCAAGCGGGCAATTTATTGGTATTCCTACTATGGTTGTGGCAGGAACTTTAAATTCTATGAGTTATGTTTTGTCTGTTAATAGTATTAAGAGTTGGTTGAGTGGGGTTTTGGGGAGTGGGTATCAAGCTGAAATTATAGATCAAGAGCCGATTATTGAAGAGCCAACAGTTTATATTCAAGAAGATATTACCCCTCCGAATTTCGATAATCTTGATTCACTTTGTTATAATATTTTCAACGATGACGGCAGCGAAATGGGTGCAAGATGCTTCCCCAATAAATTAGGTAAAATAGAAAATTTTTCACCGATACAATTTGTAATTTATAAAAGCGAACTAGCGAAAATAGAAGAAAATGGTCTTAGCGCAGTTTATTATTATTTTGGTTCAGGACCAAAAACTATATTGGATGATAATGCAATAAAACATTTGGTTACTGATTATAGTATAGATAGATTAACATTGACAGATAAAATAAATATTACTAAGCCGGGTTCATATTTCTTAACATTTTTTGCGGTAGATAATAATGGAAATATATCAAACCCTTTTGTTTACGAATATGTTTATGAACCAGAAATATTTAAGAATCTACAAAGGATACATTTTTACAGCGACTTGGATAGAAAAAAATACATCAATGGATATGACATTACAAATTATGGTACATCTTATAGAGGTACTTTTTATGGGGCATGGGGTTATGGAGCAAATATTTGCTATACCCGGTTAAATAATTTAACGCTTACGTGGGAATTTTCGAATAATTATAATAATTATATTTTTAAAAAAACAAATTCCTATAATATATTCCCCTATAAAGCAATCGGGGACTTAATAAGCGATGACTATGTTGTATTAAATAATTTATCAATTGGAAACAGTATGAAGTATAAAGAATATATACACTCGGACGAAAAAAATGGCATATATTACGAATTTTTTATCAAGCCATATATCGCTTCAAGTGATATAGAACATAAACATAAATTTTTAAGGATCGTATATGATAAAAATTTATCTGCGGATTTAGTTTGCTCTACCAATGAAACATTTTTAGAAACAAGTAACCAGCCAATAATTATAGATCCTGAATTAGCTAAACGTCTTAAAGGTAATATATTATTGCAGGTAGAAAAAAACGGCGAGGCATATTATATTTACCCAAACGATAGCAAAAAATATTATCTCGGTCGTCCAGCAGACGCATTTAATGCAATGCGAAAGTTAGGATTAGGAGCTACTCACCAATTTATAAATAGTTACACAACTTACCCCGATCATGTTTTGGGTAAGATTTTAATTGATGTAGAGCAAAACGGAGAGGCGTATTATATTTATCCGAAAGATAAGAAAGCTTATTATTTAGGTCGTCCGGCTGATGCTTTTAGGATTATGCGTGAGTTGGGTTTGGGTATTACTAATAGTGATTTAAGTAAAATTCCAGAGGGGAGTTTGTAATTAATTTAAATAATATGAGCATAGAAAATAAAAAATTTTTAGAGATAAAAGAAGGCAATAAAATACTTATTAAATTAAAAGATGGTGTTGATGGTTTTAGTGATAGCCATTATTCGGGAATAGTTACATTAAACGACAAAAATAGAAAAGAGATTTTAATAACAGGTGACAATGTTGACCCTACTTTTTCATATTCCCAGATAGAAAGTATAGAAAAAATTGATGATAAAGATTAAATAATTAAAACTTATTTTTAAGATGGACATTATAATATATTTTATGAATTGTGATAATTACAAAGATATTTTAATAAATTTAATCCCAGTAATAGTTGTGGCTTGTAGCGGAATCGGTGCCATAGCGGGATATGGCTTAAAGGCTTTTCTTGAAAAAAGTAATGAAAGAGAATCAAGGAAATTTAATAGAAAGGAAAGACAATATAAAAAGTTTTTAAATTTAGCATTATTAGGTTTTTTTGATGGGTGGAAAGAAAAAGGCAAGGACAGGGAATTTATAAAAGAATTAAATACAAATGCTTTATTATATGCATCTGATGAAGTTTTAAAAAAGACTTGGAATTATTTAGATTGTTTTGATAAAGAAAAAAAAGATTTTCCAGAGGAAAAAGCAGATGAATATTTTTAAAGAATTAGTTATACTTATCCGGAAAGAATTAATAAAATTACAAGGAGATAAAACAAAATTGAAACCAGAAAATATTGAGATTAGAAAATTAAATGAATAGAATTTTAGATAAACAATCACAACTTTTTGCTAATAGACTGCGACGAAGCAGGGATATAAAACACCAAAAAACAAATTCAAAATAACAAAACTATGCCAAACGAAATAACATTGTCAGGGCCTAATAAAGATTTTGAGGGCATTAAAAAGATCAATAAGCAAGGCGTGGAATATTGGGAAGCGCGAGAACTTATGCATCTTTTAGGTTACGCGGAATGGCGGAAATTTGCTGGCGTTATAAAGAAGGCGATGGATGCTTGCGAAATAAGCGAGCAAGATATAGAAAACCATTTTGTCGGTGCCGACAAAATGGTTAATTTAGGCTCTGGAAGCCAAAGAAAAGTTGAAGATTACCATCTTTCGAGGTATGCCTGCTATTTAATCGCCCAAAACGGCGACCCAAGAAAGCCGGAAATTGCCATGGCGCAGACATATTTTGCAGTGCAAACCAGAAAACAGGAAATATTCCAGCAAATGGATCAAGATCAAAAAAGATTGTTTATTAGGAAAGAAGTTAAAGACCATAATAAAAAACTATTCAAAACAGCGCAAAAAGCAGGCGTAAGCAATTTCGGCAAATTTAATAATTATGGATATTTAGGATTATACGGACTAATAACAGATGATATAAAGATAAAAAAAGGAATCGGCAAAGATAATATTTTAGACAGAGCCGGCTCTACTGAATTAGCGGCTAACTTATTCCGCATTACCCAAACTGATGAGAAAATTATTAAAGATAAAATTTCCGGAGAAGAAAAAGCCAACACGACCCACTTTGATGTAGGGCAGAAAGTAAGGAAAACCATCAAAGAAATCGGCGGCACTATGCCTGAGAATTTAAAGCCGGAAAAACATATTAAGAAAATCAAAGCAAAGAATATTAAGATGATTAAAAATAAAAAATTATAAATAAATTTCTAAATTATAATTCCTAATTTCCAATAAATGTCTAATGCTAAAATGTCTAATGCTCATTTTTGAGCTATTTTGATCATTAGACATTTGAAATTTTATTAGAAATTATAATTTATAATTTATAATTTTAAGAATATATGCTAAACCCGATAAAAACAGCTGACTTTGACGCGATTAAATTAAAATTAGCGTCGCCGGAGGATATTTTGTCTTGGTCCCACGGAGAAGTGGTGCGTCCGGAAACAATTAATTACCGCACGCAAAAGCCGGAAAAGGACGGACTGTTTTGCGAGAAAATATTCGGCCCTTCCAAAGACTGGGAGTGCTACTGCGGCAAATACAAGAAAATCAGATACAAAGGAGTCGTCTGCGATAAATGCGGCGTTGAAGTAACGCGAAGCTTGGTGAGGCGGGAGCGCATGGGGCATATCAAATTGGAATCTCCGGTAACCCATATTTGGTTTTTGCGCGGCATTTCTTCCAAAATGGGAATGATTTTGGATTTGACCATGCAGGGTTTGGAAAAAGTGGTTTATTTCGCGAGCTTTATTATAATCAGCGTTAATGAAGACTTGCGCCAAGAAACTTTGGAGCAGATAAAACAAGAATATAAAAACAAGAAAAAATCCTTAGAATCTGATTTCACCAGACAAGTTAAAGAATTAAAAAGCAAAAAGGGCGGGCTGTTAAACAGCAGTCAAGGCAAGACAGCCCCGGCTGATGTTCATCATAAAATCAGCCGCGAAGAAGAAGCATTAGAGAAGGTTAAAGATGAAAGATTAAGCAGTTTGGATCGCGCCTTTGACCAGGCGCAAAAAGAATTAAAAGAGTTAAAGCCAATGGCTATTATTTCCGAAAGCGCTTATCAGAATTTAAGCTTGAAATACGGCCATATTTTTACGGCCAGCATAGGAGCTGAGGCGATAAGAACGCTGTTGGAACAGATTGATTTGGATAAATTAATTAATGATTTGGAGAAAGAATTCATAGACGCCATTGATTCAAAAAAAGAGAAAATGATCAGGCGCCTTAAGCTGTTAAAAAGCTTGCGGGCGAATAAGGTTAAGCCGGAATGGATGGTGTTAAACATTGTTCCTGTTATCCCTCCTGATTTAAGGCCAATGGTGCCATTGGACGGCGGCAGATACGCCACTTCTGATTTGAATGATTTATACAGAAGAATTATCAACCGCAATAATCGGCTTAGGCAGCTGATTGAATTAAGCGCGCCGGAAGTCATCTGCCGCAACGAAAAAAGAATGCTGCAGGAGGCGGTGGACGCTTTAATTGATAATTCAGTAAGGCACGGCAAGACAGTAGTTGCTTCAACCGGGCAAAAAAGAATGCTAAAATCTTTGGCTGATTCGCTCAAAGGAAAGCAAGGCCGTTTCCGGCAGAATTTATTAGGCAAAAGAATTGATTATTCCGGCAGAAGCGTTATCGTTGTTAATCCTAATTTAAAATTAGGCCAATGCGGTTTGCCTAAGCGCATGGCTCTGGAGTTGTTCAAACCGTTTATTATCAGCAAGTTAATTAAAAAGGAAATCGTTCATAACGTAAGAAGCGCTTCCCGTTTTATAGAAGGCGGCCGTGAAGAAGTGTGGGATATTTTGGAAGATATTATTAAAGGCGCTTATGTCTTGCTTAACCGCGCTCCAACTTTGCATCGCTTAGGCATTCAAGCTTTTAAGCCGATATTAATTGAGGGTTTGGCGATACAAGTTCATCCTTTGGTTTGTTCCGCTTTCAACGCTGATTTTGACGGCGACCAGATGGCTGTTCATGTTCCTTTGACAGAAGAGGCGATAGCGGAAGCGCGCGACATTATGCTGGCCTCGCACAATTTATTAAAGCCGGCTACGGGAGATCCTGTCGTGGCTCCTGGCCAGGACATTGTTTGGGGAACTTTTTATATTACAAATGAAGTTAATGCTGAAAACAGCAAAAAAATAAAATATTTTTCTTCGCCTGAAGAAGCTAAGCTCGCTTATAGTTTGGAAAAGATAAGCCTGCACCAAAAAATTAAAGTTTTTTTTGATAAAAAAGGATTGGTTGAAACAACCGTGGGCAGAGTAATTTTTAACGACATTTTGCCGGAAAAATTGCAGTATATAAACGAAGTCGTAGGCAAAAATAAGCTAAAAAATTTAGTTAAGGATTGTTTGCGATTTTACGGAGAAGAAAAAACCGTTGAATTTTTGGATGACTTAAAAAATAAAAGTTTTAGTTTTATAACAAAAAGCGGCCTTTCTTGGGGAATGGATGACCTGCCTGATTTTAAAAGAAAAGACGAATTGATTTCCGATGCAAGCATTAAAGCGGAAGAAATTCAAGAGCAGTACAGGGAAGGATTGTTAACAGACAGCGAGAGATACAGCAAAATCATTGAATTATGGACAACGATAAAAGAGCAGGTAATAGATATTTGCAAGACAAATTTGCCGAAAGACGGGCCCGTGTATTCAATGATTGAATCAGGCGCCCGCGGATCATGGGCGCAGTTAACTCAGATTCTTGGCATGAAAGGGCTAGTTACTTCGCCTAGCGGCGAGATTATTGAATTGCCGGTTAAAGGCAACTTTAAGCACGGCTTTAGCGTTTTGGAATATTTTATCGCCACCCATGGTGTTAGAAAAGGGTTGTCTGATACGGCTTTGCGCACATCCAATGCCGGATATTTGACCAGGCGATTGGTGGATGTAGCCCAAGACGCGGTTGTTGTAGCTGATGACTGCGGGGATGAAGAAGGATTAAAAATAACAAAAAAGGAAAGCGAGGAAATAGGAGCGAGCTTGGTTAAAAGAATCACAGGCAGATTCTTGGCAGGCGATCTTAAAAATAGCAAGGGCAAACTTTTATTGAAAAAAGGCGAATTAATAACAGAAGAAATTGCCGTGAAGATTAGAGATGAAGATATAGACGAAGCTATTCTCAGGTCTGTTTTAAGCTGTAAAATAAGAAGAGGAGTTTGTTCAAAGTGCTACGGCTATGACTTGGGCTACAATAAGCAGGTTAAGCTTGGCATGGCAGTCGGAATAATCGCCGCTCAATCAATCGGAGAGCCTGGAACTCAGCTTACCATGAGAACCTTCCATACCGGAGGCGTTGCCGGCCAGGATGATATTACGCAGGGCTTGCCCAGAGTGGAGGAAATATTTGAAGCCCGCCCGCCGAAAAGAAAAGCGTTTATCGCGGATGTCGCCGGCCTTGTTAAAATAGAAACAGCCCAAAGAACTATTGAAAATGAGCATGGAAAGGTGCTGGTCAGCAATCCGCAGGCTAAAATTCTGCAAATTCATTATAAAGATACGGATTCGGATAAATATTATTTTGCTGAAGCCGCGAATAATCCGGCAGGATCCGCTGACAACAAAGCTAAGCTGAAAATTCTAGTTAAGGATAACGGTAAATGCAAAAAGGGGGATGCTTTATTCACAATTGGCGGAAAAACCGTAAAAGCGAAAAGAAGCGGCGAAGTGAAAATTGAAGACAAATATATAAGAATTTTTGTTCCGGCAGAGAGCGTGAAAGAATTCATTGTTCCCAAAGGATACGGCATTTGGGTCAAGGATGGGGATAAAGTGAATATCGGCGACCAATTGACGGAAGGCAGCTTTGACTTGCAACAGCTGTATAAATTGAGCGGCAGATTGGAGACGCAGAAATATATAATCAAGGAAATACAATATGTTTATTCTTCTCAAGGACAGCCATTGAACGATAAGCATATTGAAATAATCGCCAGGCAAATGTTCTCGCGCGTTTATATCAAAGATTCCGGAGACACGGATTTATTGCCGGGAGAAATTATTGAAAAAAATGTCTTTGAAACTAAAAATGCCAAAGCTAAAGACGAAGGCAAAAAAGAAGCTATCGGAGACCAGCTTTTAATGGGAATGACCAAAGCGTCTTTAACTACCAACAGCTTTTTATCGGCTGCTTCGTTTCAGGAAACAGCCAAAGTGCTGATTGAAGCCGCGATTACGGGAAACATTGATCGGCTTGAGGGGTTGAAAGAAAATGTCATAATCGGCAGGCCGATTCCCGCGGGCACTGGCTATAAAGGCGAGAAAAGCGCAAAGTAATTATTACAAAGAAGAAAATAAAAAAAGACGTTTCGCGAGAAACGTCTTTTTATATATATTGTCAAATCATTGAAGTAAATTATACAACAATGCAACAATTTAGCAATGTCTGCGGGGATCTTTTAGGCAAGTAAAATAGTATTAAAAGTTTCAGTATTCAAGCGCGTAATATTTTTTTATTTCAAATATTTCCGCGCTTCAGGAGGCAGTTTGCCAGCATCCCCGCCGCGTCGCAGTCTCTCCGCAGAGGACTGCTACGATTTCGCAAATATTATTTTAATCCAGCCCCCTCAACTCCGTTTTTCAATAGATTCTCAACAACATTCCCGCTTTCGCCGCCTTCAATTCCAAGAAGATCGCCATATTGTTTAAAAACATTTTTAAGCAAAGGAGGCAGGAATAATATGCCGATTACAATCGGCACCACTATAATTAAAATCTTCAGAAAACTAAAAACTCTTTGCCACATCATAAAGCTTTTAATGCTTTTCGCCATTTCGTGAATTTCCTTTGTTAATTTTAAATTTTTTTCTAATATTTTTTTAATTTCTTCATCCATGAAAGTATAATGCTAATCCGCGAATTGTATGCGAATGCCGCGAATCGCGAATTATGCGAATTATTTTTATCTTATTTTACATTGTTTAATATACAAAGATCCGATTTTTTGCATTTCTTCCAGCTCTTTATTGCTTGTTGGTTTTATTTTTTTTAGCTTATTGTCAATCAGATCAATATCGGTTTTTATTTTTTGCAAAAACCATTTGTCGGCGCCTTCTATGATTTTGCCTATTTCGCGCATGTCTGCTTGTGTCGTAAGTCCGGGAATTATAGTTGTTCTGAATTCATGCGGCAGTTTGCTTGCTATTATTAGCTTAACACTTTTTTTGATTTTGTTAAAGCTTACGGCAGATCCGGTTATCTTTTTGTATTTTACCTGAGACCCCTTAATATCCATGGCGATATAATCTATTGATTTTTTTTTGATTAAATAATTAAGCATTTCAGGATTGGTTCCGTTAGTGTCTAATTTTACCAAGTAGCCCAGTTTTTTAATTTTAGCTGTAAACCGGGGGAGATCCGGCTGGATTGTCGGTTCGCCGCCGGTAATAACAACAGCGTCCAGCTTGCCGGCTCTTGATTTTAGAAATTCAAAAAGATCACTTTCCTTTATTTTCGGACAATGATCTTTTTGTTTAAATTGACTGGCTTTGCTTTGAAAGCCGCTAGGCCAGACAAGCATGGGATTGTAGCAAAATCTGCACTTTAAATTACATCCTTGCGTAAAGACAATGGCAGATATAAAACCTTCGTAGTCAAGCAAACTGAATTTTTGCAAACCTCCTATTAACATAGTTAATTGGTTGCTTAGTGATTAGTTGATTAGGATTTTTTTATTCCCAATTAACTAACTAACCAATCACTAATTAACTATTTATTAATCTTAAATGTTTTGCGGTTTGCGTATTCAGCTTGCTTGCCGTCATTCCACTGTTGGACAGGCCGCAAGTAGCCGGTAATCCTGCTGTAGACTTCGCAAGGCATTCTTTTTGTTTCAATTGGGCTCATATTGATTAGTTAATTAGTTGCTTAGTGATTAGTTAATTAGGTTCATAATTTTTTCCTAATTAACCAATCAACTAATCACTAATTAACTTTTATTTTAATTTTTTATTTTATCATTATCACTATTTTTTTATTCACATTTTTAATTCGTAATTTTAACTCTACGCCATTGCCGCGATCATATCCCTTTCCGCTTGCCGGCTGTCAATTTCCGCGCAGCCGATTTCTCGGTCGCATTTAGGGCAGAAAAAGTGTTCTCCGGACAGATAGCCGTGCTTGGGGCATATTGAAAAAGTGGGGGTAATGGTAAAATAAGGCAAGCGGTAATTTTTGGCGATTTTTTTAACCAATTTTTTAACTGCTTCCGCGGACGGCAATGCTTCTCCTATAAAGCAGTGAAGAACCGTGCCGCCTGTGTATTTTGTCTGTATGTCGTCTTGCAGATCCAAAGCTTCAAATATATCGTCAGTGTAATTAACCGGAAGCTGCGAGGAATTGGTGTAATAAGGAGCGAATTTGTCTGTTCGCGCGTCTTTTTCATTGGCCACTATTATATCATTGAATTTTTCCTTGTCTTTTTTGGCCATTCTCCTGGTTACGCCTTCGGCAGGCGTTGCCTCCAAGTTGTATAAATTGTTTGTTTTATTTTGAAAATCCAGCATTTTATTTCTCATAAAGTCCATAATTTCCAAGGCGAATTTTTTGCCTTCGCCTGATGCTATATTATTTTTTATCGGCGCGAAATTAAGCAGAGCTTCGTTCATGCCGATAATTCCGATAGTGGAGAAGTGGTTCTGCCAGTAGCTGCCGAATCGTTGTTTGATTCCGGCCAGATAATGCTGGGCGTATGGATAAAGGCCGTTGTTTGTTAAATCTTCCAAAACAGTCCTTTTTATTTCCAGGCTTTCGCGGGCAATTTGCATTAAATTGGACAAATTATCAAAAAATTCTTCTTTGGTTTTTGATAAATATCCCACTCGCGGCAGATTAAGCGTTACAACGCCTATTGATCCCGTTAAAGGGTTGGCGGCGAATAGTCCGCCTCCGCGGATTTTCAGTTCTCTATTGTCCAGCCGCAGGCGGCAGCACATGCTTCTCGCGTCATCCGGATTCATATCGCTGTTGATAAAGTTTGAAAAATAAGGTATGCCGTATTTGGCTGTCATTTCAAAGACTTTTTCCGCCACGGGAGAATCCCATGAAAAATCATTGGTGATATTGTAAGTGGGTATGGGGAAAGTGAACACTCTTCCTTTGGCGTCGCCGCCCATCATCAGTTCGGCAAAAGCTATGTTTATCATGTCCATTTCTTCTTGAAAATCTTTATATTTTTCTTTCTGCACTTGTCCGCCGATAATGGTATTTTCCTCGCCGACAGTTTTGCCGGGTGTTAAATCCATGGTTATGTTTGTAAAAGGCGTTTGAAAACCAACTCTGGTTGGAACATTGATATTAAATAAAAACTCTTGCAGGCATTGTTTTACTTCTTTAAAATTAAGCCGGTCATGCCTTACAAAAGGCGCTAAATATGTGTCAAAATTGGAAAAAGCTTCAGCTCCGGCCACTTCTCCTTGCAGAGTATAGAAAAAATTGATAATTTGCCCCAAGGCCGTTCTAAAATGTTTGGCCGGCTTTGATTCAACTTTGCCGGAAACTCCGCCAAATCCTTGAATCAGCAAATCTTTCAGATCCCATCCGGCGCAATACGGCGCCAACAGCTGTAAATCATGAATATGCAAATCGCCGTTTTTGTGCGCTTCCCTGATTTTTGCCGTATAGACTTTATTAAGCCAATAGTTGGATGATATTGCCGACGCAAGGTGGTTATTAAGCCCCTGCAAGCTATAGCTCATATTAGAGTTTTCTTTTATGCGCCAGTCGGATTTTTTTAAATACCCGTCCATCAGATCATTGGAGTTGATCATTGACTTCATTTCTCTCAGCCGCGCCCGCTGATCGCGATACAGGATGTAGGCCTTCGCCATTTTTATCCGTCTATTCTCTATTAAAATTTCCTCTACAATATCCTGAACTTCTTCTACGGCCGGTATGCTGCGCGCGTGAAATTTTTCATTCAAAATTTTTACAACCTGATCGCTTAGCATTTGGGCCAGCTCCTTGTCCTGTATGCCGACAGATTCAGCGGCTTTCAATATTGCGTTAGTTACTTTTGCCGGTTCAAAATTTACAATTTCACCGGATCTTTTTCTGATTTGTGTTATATTGTTGTTTTGCATAGGGGATTTGATACTTATATAACTTACGCGCTTGCGTTATTTGACAATTAACGAGGTTTATTTCTACTTAATGCTAAAATACAAGAATATGAAAATATAAAAATACAATATTATTATGTTCAAAAGATGCTTTTATATTCTTGTATTTTCATATTTTCATTATTCGGTTTAAATCAAGATATTCGTTGTTTTTATTCAAACGCGCAACTCCTAAATTATCCTATTTTTTCTTGCCTTTTTTATTTTTAAGCAATTTATTTAACTCCCGCCTGAAAGTTTGCGCGTCTTTGAAAGATTCATAAACGCTGGCATAGCGGATATAAGCCACTTGGTCAACTCGCTTCAGATATTTCATTACCAATTGCCCTATTTGGCTGGAGGTGATTTCGTTTTTTCGCATTGCCTGCAAGTCTCGTTCAATGGAATTAACTAATTTTTTAAAGCTATCATCGGTAATGGATCTTTTTTCCAAGGCCTTGCGCAGGCCTTTAATCAGTTTTTCGCGCGAGTAAGCTTCTTTGCGGCTGTCTCTTTTAACAATATTCAAATCCAATATTTCCACGCCTTCATAAGTTGAAAAGCGGAAGCCGCACTTCAGGCATTCCCGGCGCCTTCTGATAGAAAGGCCGTCGCTGGCAACCCGCGAGTCAATTACTTTGGTATCTTCGTAATAGCAGACAGGGCATTTCATGGTTTAAATAAAAAAAACACCTGAATTTACCGATTTTTTGAAAATAAGGATGTAAATAACGGTGTTTTATCTGAAAATTACTATATCTTGTATTCTATGATTATATTATACCACAAGATATAGTAATGTCAAAGAACAACAAATTGGCTTATTTTAGATTAAAATAAAATCAAATTTATAGATTTTTTAAAAAATTAATAATTGTTATTTTTTTGCCCTGTGGATATGTGGATAATCAGGCACTCAAATCTACAAATGCAATACAAATCTACAAATATTTTTATTTAGCATTCGTAGATTTGAGTGTTATTACATCAAATTAATAAAAAGCGAAGCAATGGCCGCTGTTTTCGCCGCTATTGTGTTTTTCCAAAAAACAATGTAAAATGGAAGTACTAATTCCATAATGACCACATTAAATAAAATAGATTTAACGTGGCAGGCAAAAAAATAATATGTATAAACGAATATTTAAAATAGATAAAATGTTAGATTGTTCGGCGTTGTTTACAATTTCCTTTTTGTCATTGTGGGCTTGCTGCGCCCGCCTCTAGAGGAACCCGCAATCCAGGGTCAAAATCTACGAACACGATTGACAGAGCATTCAGCTTTAGCGTGCGTATCCATGGATCCCGCATCATTTAATAATAAAATAATAATGAGTGTGCGGGATGACAAGAGAGGCAATCGCGTAAGTCAAACTTATAAACAACATTATTAAATCTTACAAAAGTTATCCACAACGGCATTAAAATAAAACCCTGTTATTTCAAATAGGGTTTTATTGTTTTGTAATTTCGCGGCATAATAGTTGTTGTTAGATTGTTTAATTATGCTAACTTATGCCAATACGAGAACCGTTAAAAAAAATAATCGCGACGGATTATGGTAATATTTTGGAATTTTTTATTTTTGTGTTATAATTAACAGCGTAGACTTAAATATTTTTCTGAATAAACCTATACAGATTCATGGCTTAGCAGGAGGACAAAATTTATGCAAATTTATAGATAATGTTAAATAAAGATTAATTTAAATTATTGGTAAAAAAGTTTAATTTTTTATATTAAGGAGGGTGGCACCCAAAGAGTGGAGAACTTATTATTCTTTGAGTTTTTTTATTCTTGGATAGATCCTTACGATTAAATTTTGCTTTTTAAAATAAGATGGTCAAATTTAGAACCATGTATAAGCAAGCAATAAATTTGCCTCGCGTTTTTTTTGGCAAACAACAAAAAAAATCAACCCGGCATTTATTACAAAAGGCGAGTGGCTTATTACAAGTCAATTTAATGTATAAAATAGTTAACTCGGAAGAAATAAATTCCCCCCCCCCCCCCCCCCCCCCCCCCCTAAAAAAAAAAGTTAAAATTTTAATGAGGAATTTAAAAAACCCCCAGTTGTATGGGGGTTTTTTTTTTTTTAAAAATAAAACAC
>JAZDKT010000070.1:0-3908 GCA_043802685.1 Candidatus Falkowiibacteriota bacterium
TAATGATCAGATATCTAATGTCGGATATCAAATATCGGATATATTCTATCCGAGCGGCGCGGCTGTTTTATTTAAAAGCGAAGTTTTAAAGCAAGTCGGCTTGTTTGACGAAGAATTTTGGATGTATAATGAAGATCAGGACCTTGGCTGGAGAATTTGGCTTGCCGGCTATAAATGCGTATTGGCTAACAGCGCGGCTGTTTATCATAAATATGAATTTTCCAAATCCATTAAGCAATATTACTGGATGGATAGAAATAGAATAATCGCGATAATAAAAAATTATCATATCCTGACTCTATTGCTGATTTTTCCGGCTTTTATTATTATGGAAATCGGCTTAATATTGTTTTCATTGAAAACCGGCTGGTTTAAAGAAAAGATGAGAGTATGGAAATATTTTTTAACTCCGGCAAAATGGATTTATTTAATTAAATCAAGAAGACAAACGCAAAAGTTGCGCAGAGTAAAAGATAAAGATATAATAAAATTAATCACAGGCAAGATTTGGTATCAGGAAATAGATGATTGGAAGCTTAGGTTGGTTAATCCGGTTTTTGATTTATATTGGAATATAGTAAAAAAAATAATTATTTGGTAAAATTAATCTTATCAATCATATAAATCCCTGCTAATTTTTTGCAGGGATTAATAAGATTTATATGATAAATGTAAGTGTAATAATAGTCAATTATAAAAGTAAGGAGAAAACACTGGCCTGCCTTAATGCGATCAAGGAAGCGGACTTAGACGGCTTATTGTATGAAATTATTGTTGTTGACAATGCCTCGGAAGACGATAGCGGAGAAGTTATAAAGCGCGAATATAAAGAAATAAAGTTTATCCAAAGCGAAAAAAATTCAGGCATGGGCTCGGGCAATAATTTGGGAATTAAAACCGCGCAGGCTGAATTTGTTTTAATTTTAAATCCCGATACGATAGTCAAGAAAGACGCCATTAAAATTTTATACAATTACATAAAAAATAATAAGCAAGCGGGAATAGTCGGGCCGAAGCTGTTGAACAGCGACGGCACATTGCAGTATTCTTGCCTGCGCTTTCCAAAATTTTATACGCCCATATTGCGAAGAACATTTTTAGGCAGATTCGCCGACAGGCATATCAACGGATTTTTAATGAAAGATTTTAACCATGACACAATCAGAGAAGTTGATTGGATAATGGGATCCTGTCTTATTATCAGGAAAAATATTTTAGATAAAATTAAAGGCGGATTTGATAATAGATTTTTTATGTATTTTGAAGATACTGATTTATGCAGAAGAGCATGGCAGGCCGGGTTTAAAGTTGTGTACAATCCGCTGGCGTCAGCAGTCCATGATCACGCAAGAGCAAGCGCGGAAAAACCATGGTATTTATTTCTTTTCAATAAATTATCAAGAGCGCATATAGCGTCTTGGATCAAATATTTTTATAAATGGGGTATATAATGCAGATCCGTCCCGCAAGATTGCGGGACAGATTCATATTATCTAAATATTATGCAAAAAATTAAAAAAGCAGTCGTCGCGGTAGCCGGCTCGGGCACAAGATTGCTGCCTGCCACAAAAGCAATGCCTAAGGAAATGCTGCCTATCGTGGACAAGCCGATTATACAATTGGTGGTGGAAGAGCTGGTGGCAGGCGGAATAGAAGATATTATTTTGGTCACGAAATGGGACAAAAAGCCGCTGGAGGATCATTTTGACCATAGCTGGGCGCTGGAAAATGATTTAAAAAAAGCAGGCAAAGAAAAGCGCCTGCAAGAAATATTAAGGATTTCCGAAATGGCCAATTTTATTTATATAAGGCAAAAAGGGCCGTATGGAAACGGCACGCCGGTTTTGTCAGCGTCAAGCTTGATAAAAGATGAGCCGTTTGTTTATGTCTGGGGAGATGATTTGGTTAAATCAAAAACATCTTTTACCAAGCAAATGATAGACGATTTTAATAAGCACGGCCAGCTGATGATAGGCGTCCAGGAAGTGCCGCAAGAATCAGTTGACCGATACGGCATTGTTAAATTGAAAGCAGGCACAATGGAAATTGAAGATATTATTGAGAAGCCGAGCATGGAAAATGCCCCGTCAAATCTGGCTGATTTCGGGCGCATGATCTTGAATCAGGATATAATTTCAATTTTAAGAGAACTTCCGCTGGGCAAAGATAACGAGCTGTGGATCGTTGACGCGATAAGGCGTTATGTTAAAACAGGAGGGATGTTTTTAGCCAAAAAAGTTGAAGACGGCGAATGGCTCACAACCGGAGATCCTCTCAATTACCTCAAGGCAAATCTCAAATACGCTTTTGACAGAGAAGATATCGGCGAGGATATTAAAAAATTCATTGAATTACAAAAAATTTAAAGAAGGGCGAGATGGCCAAGAAGACGAATAAGGGTTAGAAGGGCAGTGGGGGTATTTCCTCCCTCTCAATCCTTCTTCGCCTTCTATCCCCTCTAAATTTACTGTATTATTAGCTTATACAACCCTTCCTGATTTCCTATTACGGCGTAAAAATACAGCGCGCCGCCTTTTTGATTCAGCTGCGGAAAAGATATTTTATTAAGCTTTATTATTTCAGTAATATTATAACTTTCTCTTTCATCAAGCTCTATGGTATTGATAGAATCATCAGTTGAGTAAAGAACATAATTGTTGCTTGGATGCCAAATAACCGATGTAATCGCTTTGCTTATGCGCGTAAGCAAAGTTTTTTTGCCGCTGGCAATGTCAAATAGCAAAATTTCAAAATCATTAGCGTAAAGCAATTTATTTTTATCCACCCATGAAGCGTATTTTACATTGCTTATAGTTTCCGCGAGAGGGGATTGAAGATACGACAGAGGATCTACGAGATAGAGAATCTGATGGTTTTCATCATAAATATTAAGCAAATCATTTTGCGGGTTAATAAAATGATAATTAGGAGAGCCCGGCATACTGATGCTTCTTACCAGCTGCCCGGAACCTATTTTAAAAATATTAAGATTTGTTAAATCTTTATTTTTGGCAACCAGATAAAGATATTCGCCTTTAATCAAATAATCAATAAACCCCGTTAAATATGTACTGCTTGCTCCGTTGAATGATTTTATATCCGGAATAGTGTCAATGGTTTTATTTAACTGGGTAAAGTTTTGATTTTCAATAATTTTTTTTGATGATTTTGTAGATAATGCAAGCATGTTTATGCTATTCTTATCGCTGTAATATATTTTATCGTCGCTTTCCGTGTCCCATCGCATGTTTTCGTTTAAATTTTCAAATTCGTAAATTTTTTCTTGCCCGCTTATTAAATTGTCTATTTTAAATACTGATTTGCCGATTATGATTTTTTTGCCGCTGGGAGCCCAGGAAAAATTTTCCGCGTCCCCGCCGATTTCAGCAATAGGAAAAATAATTTGCTCCTCATCGTCCACGCTTATTATTACCAAGCGGCCTTCCAGCAAGGCCGCTATTTTATTTTTATCCGGAGAAAGTTTTAAATTTTTAATTTCACCGCTTAATATTGATACGGGAAGATTATTTCTAAACAAATATACATCTTCGGCATAAGTTGAAGTGCCTGGCCGGATAGATAATTTTTTCTGCCACGGCCAATATCCTTCAAGCTCAATTTTTAAGTCATATTCTTCCGGCAGAAGCCCTTTTATTTTGGCGGGAGTTTTTATGTAGCTTTCTTCATTGGCAAATATTTTTTTAAAAAAATTTTGCTGCGGCTTGTTGTTAATAAAGATATTCGCTCCTTGCGGCTCGGAGTCCAAGATAAAAGATCCTGTTTTTTGGAATGATATTCCGCCCGCGTCAAATTTGTAGCCGGCCGCGTAAAAAATCACCATCGGCGTGATGATGAGAAATGCGATTACGAATAAGATATATAGAAAGCGGCGTATTTTTAGAGACATA
>JAZDKT010000071.1:0-4827 GCA_043802685.1 Candidatus Falkowiibacteriota bacterium
ATCAAAAGAAACTTCAATCTGCGGCACGCCGCGCGGAGCGTTTGGTATGCCGTCTAATATAAATCTGCCCAAAGTTTTGTTGTCAGACGCCATCGGCCGCTCGCCCTGCAAAACATGAATTTCCACGCTTGTCTGACCCTCGGCCGCGGTGGAAAAAATCTGCGATTTGGAAGTCGGAATGGTTGTATTGCGCGCAATCAAAGAAGTGGCCACTCCGCCCAAAGTTTCAATACCCAGAGTCAAAGGCGTAACATCCAAAAGCAGAACATCTTTAACATCGCCTTGCAAAACTCCCGCCTGCACAGCGGCTCCCAAGGCAACCACTTCGTCAGGATTTACGCCAAGATGCGGCTCTTTGTTAAAAAATTCCTTGACCTTCTGCTGGACCAAAGGCATCCTGGTCATTCCGCCGACCATTATAATTTCTTCAAGATCTTTAGCTTCCAGCCCCGCGTCTTTCAAGGCCGCTTTGCACGGAGCAATGGTTTTATCTATCAAGCTTCCCACTAATTCTTCAAGTTTGGCGCGGGTCATTTTCATTACCAAATGCTTCGGCCCGTCATCGCCTGTCGTAATAAACGGCTGGTTTATTTCAGTCGCCGGAGTAGATGATAATTCAATCTTGGCTTTTTCCGCCGCCTCTTTGATGCGCTGGAGCGCCAAAGGATCTTTTGACAAATCAATGCCCTGATCTTTTTTAAACTCGCTGATTATCCATTCTATGATTAACTGATCAAAATCCTCGCCGCCTAAATATGTGTCTCCGTTGGTTGATTTTACTTCAACCGTGTCCTCGCTCACATCCAAAATTGAAATATCAAAAGTTCCGCCGCCCAGATCGTAAACCGCTATCTGCTGGCCTTTCTTTTTTTCAAAACCGTAAGCCAGCGCGGCCGCGGTCGGTTCGTTAATAATCCGCCTTACTTCCAGGCCGGCGATCTTGCCCGCGTCTTTCGTGGCCTGCCTTTGCGAGTCGTTAAAATAAGCCGGCACGGTAATGATCGCTTCGGTTATTTTCTCGCCCAATTTCGCTTCCGCGTCAGCTTTCAGCTTTGATAAAATCATAGCGGAAACTTCCTGCGGCGTATGCTCTTTGTCTCCCATTTTTATCTTTACTCCGCCATTCGCCTTTACGATTTTGTAAGGAGAATTTTTTAAATCTCGCTGAACTTCCTCTGATTCAAAACTTCTGCCGATTAATCTCTTAACGGCGAAAACCGTGTTTTCCGGATTGGTTACTGACTGCCTTTTCGCGGTTTGCCCGACCAGCCGCTCTCCGTTTTTGGAAATAGCCACCACGGACGGAGTGGTCCTGGCGCCTTCCGCGTTTTCTAAAATTTTCGGCTTCCCGCCCTCAATAATCGCCATGGCGCAATTGGTTGTGCCAAGGTCAATCCCTAATATTTTTGACATAGTATTTTTTCATCTTATAAATCATATAAATCCCTGCAAAAAAAATAGCGAAGATCTATATGATTAATATGATTAATTAATTTAATTATGTATTATTTTATTACTTTTCTAATTTTAAAATCTTTTAATTACTAAAAAAACTTTTTCTCATGCTAACCTCTTAATTTTATTAATTGTAACAATAATTGCGCCCTTGCAATGTTCATGTTTATTCTCCGGTATATTTTTAATAGCATCATATTGTTTGCCTGTGGTAAAATACTGCGCGACTCCTTTTAAGGCATACCCTACACAGTCTTTCCGCCATTCTTTATTCCAAACACTCAAAGCAACTTTTGATTTTTTCTTAATATTATCTTTAGTTTCTACCATGTAATTATCAGTAATTAATAATTGATTTCCTGCAACAACTTTAACAAACGCCACTGCAATACAATGTGGATTACCTTGCCCATCAACTGTAGCCAACGCTAAAACATTTTCTTCTATTATTTTTTTTAATTCTTTATTGATTGTAGTCATAATTTTTTTCTCTCCCGCCGCCTAGGCATAAATGCCAAGACGGAGGGCGCAGATTAAATAATGTTTTCACATCCGCTCTTTTTCCACATCCGCGTCCGCACCGCTTCCGCCCTGTCGGGCTTCAGCGTTGCGGCCGCTCCACTCGCTCAAAGCGGTCGCGACGCTCGCAGCGGCGCGAACGCTGGCTTGAAACCTTCATCGGCTCCATAATACCAACATGGCTGTGGAGCCATCGCAATATTCGCAGATTTTAACCCTGGATTCCTCACCCGCTTTCGCGAGTGCTAAAGGCCTCGGGAATGACAAAGAACAAGAAAGACAATAAAACGATATTCCGTAATTCAAAATTATTCCATCCTCCCATAATTGATAATTCTCACTTCTTACTTCTCACTTCTCACTTCTCACTTCTTACTTCTCACTTCTAACTTCTTACTTCTCACTTCTAACTTCTTACTTCTCACTTCTTACTTCCTCTTCGTCTTGATTTTAATACTCCTCGGCTTTGTTTCCGGCGCTTTTGGAATGCTGATTTTCAAAACTCCGTCTTCAGCCGCCGCTGACGCTTTGTCGCCAAGAACATGAGCCGGCAAAGGAACACTGCGGTAAAAACTGCCGCGCCTGATTTCTTTGCGGTAATAATTCTTGTCTTCCACTTCGCTTTTTTTCTCGCTCTCACCCTTGATGCTTAACACATCGTTCTCAATGGAAATATCAACTTTTTCCGGATCAACGCCTGCCAATTGCGTTTCCACGATGACATTATTTTTATCCTCGTAGACATCAACAGCCGGCATAAATCCCGCCATGCCTTTGTTCGCCGGCATAAGCTCAGAAAACATTTTGTCCATATCCTCAAATGGCTCAAGGAATGGAGTCCATTTTATTAATGGTGACATATTTTTGCGCATAACGCGTAACGCGTAACGCGTAACGAGCTATGAAATTAAAATTATGTATAAATATGAAAATACTAGAATATAAAAACATGAAAATAAAATATTTTTCTAGCGCTAAACATATTTTTCATATTCTCGTATTTTCACAAAGTAATAACAACCAAACTTTTTTATTGTTTTATATTAATGTTACGCGTTATGCGTTACGCGTTATGCGTTACGCGTTATGTGTTATGTGTTATGTGTTATGCGACAATAACTTTCGCCGCCGCAATCACCTTCCCGCGCAATGTATATCCCGGCCGAACTTCTTTTTTCACAACATCTCCTTTTCCTTCAATCGCTTCCATTGTATTGTGGTCAAATTTCATGCCGACTGTTTTAATTTCTTCAACGCCTAAATTATTTAAAACATCTTTAAATTGCTTTACTATATATTTAACGCCGTCTCTGATCCCCGCGCCGTCTGGAGTATCTTTGGCGTGTTTTAGCGCCAATCTTAAATTATCATAAACCGGCAATATTTCATGTATCAACTGCTCATTAGCGTATCTGACAAATTCCTGCTTTTCTCTCGCTGTCTGCTTCAGCAAATTTTGATAATCCGCCAAAGCCCGCTTATATTTATTTTCAAGCTCATCATATTTTGTTTGCGAACCATCTTTCCTGCTCTTATCATCGTGTTTTTGCGTTTTTGCGTTTTTGTGTTCTTTTTCTTCTGACATAATTTAAAACTAATTAACTGATTAACTATTTTATTACTTTATTAATTTACTGTAAATTAGTATCTTGTGTTTTTGTGTTTTTGTGTTTTGAGGCGAAGCCGAGTGTTTTCGTGTTTTATTACTTTATTATTTTATTATTTATAAATTCGGCAAGCGCTAAATTTTTTTCATAATCCATTCTCATCGGGCCTAAAATTCCAAAAATTCCCACATCGCCTTTGTATTTGTATTTAACCAAAATGGTGCCGCAAAAATCGCCAAAAGAATTTTCTGATCCCAATAAAATTTGCGCGCCGTATTCAACACTGTCAAAAATTTCGCTGATTATTTCATCAAGCCGATCAATAATAACTGAGATGTCATAAATTAAATTATTTTGCGCGAATTCCGGCTGAGAAAGCAGATTAGATATTCCGGTATAATATAAATTGTGCTTATGGAACGCCCAAAAAACCGCGTTATTTGATATCTTGGCCATTTCCTTTGCCGCTTGCTTAAAACTTTGCTCATTTTTATTTTTTAAAATCTGTTCAAAGATTTTTAATTCATGCTGCTTTGGCTCTTTGCCGGATAAATTCTTAATATATAAATGATAAGCTTTTTCCGTGGGAATCCTGCCGGCTGAAGTGTGCGGCTGGGCAATCAGCCCATCTTCCTCAAGTTCAGCCATCTCGTTGCGCACCGTAGCCGGCGAAATATTCAATTTATACTTATCAACCAAAACCCCTGACCCGACAGGCGCGCCAGTCTTTATATGCTCCTTGATTATTATATTCAGAATATCATTTTTTCTCTCGCTTGTTTCCATATTTACCATTATACAACAATTAGCACTCGTGTCAAGAGAGTGCTAAATCTGTACTTAAAAAAACTCTTTTGCCTGCCCCGCTAATGAGCGTAAACGAATATTGCGGGGGTCAAAAGAGTGCTAAATAACTATTCACTGTCATTGCGAGGAGTCCCGCCGAAGCGGGGCGACAAAGCAATCCCGTTGATACAGAATTATGCTATAAACACCGGGATTGCTTCGCCTGCGGGCTCGCAAAGACAGCGAATAATTAGAACGCTAAATTTATATTCAAAATAACGCTTTAACAAAATTAAAAAGGCGCGAATTTTAAAAAATTCGCGCCTTGTTTTTATATTTTATTAATCATTAACCGATTGAGGCGTATAGTTCGGCGCCCCCTTGGTAATTATCACATCGTGGACATGGCTTTCGCGCAAACCGGCGGCAGTAATTTTAACAAATCTTGCTTTATTTCTCA
>JAZDKT010000072.1:0-4977 GCA_043802685.1 Candidatus Falkowiibacteriota bacterium
TCAAAAATGGAGGCCGCGTGCGGCTCCAGCAAGCTGGACTCGTTAATCCTTTCACAAACATTAAAGACAAGATCAATATCGCTGTTGATGAGATTATTGATCGCGTTGGGCGCGTTATTAAAATCAATAAAGGCGGTGCGATAACCTAAGCCCTGCAAAGTAGTTTGAATATTTTGTCCCACGGCATTTAATTCTTTTTCCACAGCCATAGTTTGATCATCGGACTGATAACCGTTGCACGCAATTCCGATGCGCAGGTTTCTTTGATGGCTGATGGACATTTGCCGAATTTTTTCGATTTTGGCTTTCTGGCGGATAGACGGGCTTTTTTTTAGCGAGGAGAAGGAAATATCGCTTTTTCGGTATGTCTTGCCAATGGAAGAGGCATGTTGAAAACGCGCTATATCGTATTTGATGTGCTTCAGGGCATTTTTGAGATTATCTTGCGCGTCCAGAATATTGTCTCCAGCAGTTGTAATCCACCCCAAGTATTCATATCCTTCCGGCGGCACCAAGACCGTATCGCCGATTTTTTTAAAAAAGACGATTTCTTCAACGGATTTTTGTTTTTTGATTTGATGATCGTTAATGTCTAATTGAGTAATGATTCCGGAATAGTCAGTAAGGAAATAGTGTCCGGTGAGATATTTTTTCGGGTGTGCCGGTTTTTTGATTTTGACATAAATTCCGAAAGCGATTTTTACGGCGTTTTCAATAAGATCAACCCCCCATGCTCCTTTCACGAATGAATACACTTCATCTCCGCCCATTCGTAAGTTTACTTCAATCGGAACAGGCCCGTTTTTCGTTGATTTCGCTTCAAAATGAATACAGCCGCTTTGAACTCCCATTTTTTCCAAAGTTTCTTCCGCCATCTCAATAAGCCCTGTTTGCTCTTCGGGCGGCAAACCGGACGGAATGCTTTGTCCGGTTTCAACAAAAAAAGGCTCTTTGGTTTGGCAGTTATCCGTTATGGAATAAAACTTCACTTTGCCGTTTTGCATCAAGATATCAATGTCCACCTCATCGCCGTCAATATATTCTTCAACCAAAATATCCAGACCGTCGGTAAGCGCCGATTCAATATTTTCAGAAATTGATTTTTTAATATATTCAAAACTATTCCTTAGTTCTTCCTCGTTTTCCACCTTCATCACATACGCGCTGCTGGAGCCGAAAACCGGTTTAATGACAAAGGGGAATTTGAGGTTTTGGAGAATGCCTTTGATGTCTTGCTCGGAACGAATATAAGCATACCGGGGGGTCGGGAGCCCGTTTTTGGCGCAAAATTCCCGAAAAAGAAATTTATTTCTGGCTTTTTTAGCTACTGACAGAGGGATCCCGATAAATTTAAATCTATCGCAGATTCGCGAGCAAAGCAAGACATCGTCCTCCCAAAAAGTAACCGCGCCATTGATTTTGATTGCCGGATGCGTGGCGATAAAATTATGCGCCGCCTGAACCGCTTCGGCGTGATTGGAATTGTCAGCCAAAATCCAATGATCAACATACGCCTTTGCCCAAGTTTCCGCTTTTTTGTTGACGACAATAGTCGTTAAACCGAGCTTTTTGATTTTTTGTAAAATAAAGCGCTTTTTTTGCGATCCCGCGTTAACGATAAGAATCGCCATATTGTTGAGAATATTCGGTTTTCGGACTGTTTTTCCGCTATCCGGAGGGTCGTCATCGCTGATTACGAGCTGGTTGTTTTTCATAGTTGAAGAATGGATTTTAAGTAGTAAATTAATGGTCTATAAGAAGTGTTTTGCGATCATACAATAAACGAGCAACATATTAATGCGTTACGCGTTATGAGTTATGCGAAAATCACAGCCATTTTTTCTTTTTGAAAAACAGCAGCATGCAGAAACAGCCGAGAAGCATTATGGCGATAATTATCCAAAAGCCGTCTTTGCTTTCAGTAAAAGGCATGCCGCCCATTATATTCATGCCGAATATCGCGGCCAGCAAAGTAAGAGGGAACACTATTACGGAGAAAATCGTCAAAGTTTTCATTATATCGCTAAGCCGGTAGTTTAACAAAGATTCATTTGTATTGTTCAGCACATTTATCATGTCTTTTTGGTTTTCTAAAATTTCCCAAATTCTTTTTGAATGGTCAAGCAGTTCAATGTAATATTTTTTGATTTTTTTTTGGGGTATGAGCTCGTTTTCCATTTGCATTAATTTTTTGATTATGTTTTTATGGTTTTGCATTATTTTCCTGAAATTTATAATATTGTGCCTTAAGGACAAAATATGCGATACCGCCTGTTTTTGCATTTGCTGGAAAATTATTTCTTCAACCTTTAATATTTCTATGCTGTTTTGATCAAGAAACTTAAAGCAGAATTGCATTAATCTTTCCAGCAGTTCATACAGCAGAACCGCCGGAGATTCAAATTTGTAGGCCAGGAGCGAATCGCCGTCTTTTTTGCAAAGATTAAAAAAGTCGTTTAACGCCTTAATATTGTCGTTGTGCAGAGTTATCAGATAGTCCTTGCCCATGAAAAATTCAATTTCCCCCGGGATAATAGTATATTCAATGTTCCGGCTTTTCGCTTTTTTATTATTTTCACTGCTTTTTTCCCGCGCCGCCTGCAAAACAGGGAAATGCAGAATCATGAATAAATAATCTTTTTTCTGTTCAACAGTCGGCCTTTGCGCCATGGATTTGGCGGATGACGCCTGCAAGTCCGATAAATCAAAACTATAATTTTTGCGCAGATATTCTATTTCTTTTTTTCCGGCATTGCGTATGTTAAGCCAGATTAATTTATCTTTCGTGTCTGGATTATCAATGGTTATTTGCTGTATTGTATCTGAAATTTTATTGTATTTAGGCATATAATAATAATGCGAATCCGCAAATTAATGCGAATACCGCGAATCATGAATTATGCGAATGAATTTGCATAAAAATATTTGCAGTATTTGCATATCATTCGCAGATTTGCATTATGCATTGTGGATAATGTTATTTTCATTATAACACAAAATTAATATTTTGGACAAAAAATTTGAGCCGACTATCGGAGTTGAACCGATAACCTACGGTTTACGATACCGTTGCTCTACCAATTGAGCTAAGTCGGCTATTTCGGATTTCTGATGTCGGATTTCGGATTTCGGACATCTGGCATCTGGCATACGGAATGAGCGAGTAACGGGAATCGGACCCGTGCCTCAACCTTGGGAAGGTCGCGTACTGCCATTATACTATACTCGCGGATTTATTATCAGCACCGAGTGCTGCGGCAGCACTCGGTGCTGATAATAAATAGTAATTCTTTTTTAATTTGATGTGTGCTATAATTATATTGTAAAAACTAAGTTAAATCAAATGTGGAAAAATAAAATAAAAATTCTATTTTTTTTATTGTTAAACATAGCTGTTTTTTGCGGATTTGCTATTGTTTTATTGGGAGATCCTAAATCCGCGCATGGAGATTCTGTTCAAGTTAACATTGAGCCAACAATTGATTCCATAAGCCATGATTACCATATAAATTTAGATCAGGCAACCATTGCCAAGGGCTATACGGTAAGCGCGTTTAACACCAAAACATCCGGCCTGAAGCTGTCGCTTGTTCCGGAAATATTGGGCGAGGCCACGGGAGTTGACATGGCGCTGCTTGACGAGAATATGGATATGCCATGGCAGGTTGAGCGCGTAAGTGAAATATATCAGTTTGAATTTTTAAACAAGCAGGCCTACGATAACCATAAGCCGTTTTATATCCAGCTGGCTTATGACGAAAGAGAAAACACGGAAGAAAATTTATTGGCTTGCTACAAACAAGTATTTTTTTATGACAAAAATTATTCCGCCTGGCGGCCTTTGCCGACCAAAGATTATCCGGAGGAAAAATTTGTCCGTTCGCTCATACACCTTCCGTTCGCGCGCATCGCTGTTTTTTCTTATCCTGACATTTTAACCAGCGGCAAGGCCAGCTGGTACGCTTATAAGGGCGGCAACTTTACCGCTTCGCCTGATTTTCCCAAGGGTTCAAGATTAAGGGTTTATAATTTGGAAAATAATTCTTTCGTTGATGTGGAAGTGAATGACTACGGGCCTGACAGAGGATTGCATCCGGACAGGGCAGTTGATCTGGACAAGGTTGCTTTCTCCCGCTTGGCGCCGATATGGCAGGGGACCATAGCCGTAAAAGTGGAGCCGCTCTACATAACTCCCGCGTCCGGCAGAGTTTTGGGTATTGGCGAACAGGGAGCATTACTGAAACCGTCCGCCGCGGCTAAGTCAGCGGTAATCATGAGCGAGGGCTCGGGAGAAGTATTTTTTGAAAAAAATTCAACCTCAACTTTGCCTATTGCCAGCTTGACCAAATTGGTGGCTATCAAGACATTTTTGGATACCAGGCCGAGTTTGGACAGGGTCGTGGCTTATAGCGTTCAAGATGAAGAATATAATTATGAATATTGCGCTAAATGGGAATCGGCGCGGCTGAAAGTCCAAGATAGAGACACTATGACTATAGAAGATTTATTGTACGCGTCCTTGGTGGGTTCCGCCAACAACGCGATTGAAACTTTGGTTCGCGTGAGCGGCCTGCCGCGGGATGAATTTATAAAAAAGATGAATGAATTCGCGCTTGAATACGGAGCAGTATCAACCAATTTTATTGAGCCAACAGGCCTTTCGCCGGAAAATGTAAGCTCTGCCATGGATTACGCGGTTATAACCAAAGAAATTTTTACCCATCCCATTATCCAGAAAGCAAGCACTATGGCTCAATATAAATTTTCCACAATCAATACCAAGGAAAACCACACAATAAGAAATACCAATCAATTAATATCAACAAATAATTTTAACATAACGGGCAGCAAAACCGGCTTTTTGGATGAAGCGGGATATTGCTTGATGACTCGCGCGAAAAATGGCAATGGAGAACAGGTTATCGCGGTAATTTTGGGAGCCGATACGAGAGAGCAGAGTTTTTCAGAAACCGAGGA
>JAZDKT010000073.1:0-11895 GCA_043802685.1 Candidatus Falkowiibacteriota bacterium
TCGCACCGCCTTTATTGATTTTAATAACGCGCCCAACGCGATCAATAATCTCATCAACAGCGATATTGATCTTGTCTTTAATGTTTGTGAAAGGATTAACGAGTCCAGCTTGCTGGAGCCGCACGCGGCCTCCATTTTTGACGTCCTGCAAATTCCCTACACCGGCTCAAACCCTTTAACGCTCGGGCTTTGCATTGATAAGATTCGGGTCAAAAAACTCTTAACTTACCACAATATTCCCACTGCAAAATGGGACTATGCGCATACGCTCAACGACAGCATCAGAGATGATTTAAAATATCCGCTGATCGTCAAGCCCGCTAATACCGATAATTCCATCGGCATTACGAATGACTCGGTGGTTACTGATAAAATTGGCTTAAAAAAACAACTGGAAAAAATAATCCTTGAATATAAGCGCCCGGCGCTGATTGAAGAGTATATTGACGGCGATGAATATGATGTGGCGATTATGGGAAGCGATTATGACGATCTCCGCGTATTGCCGCTTTCACGCTCCATATTCAATAAAATGCCTGAGGGCTATTGGCATATTTACGCTTATGATTCCAAGCGTGACTCTAATGAAGCGTATAAAAGCATTGTCGTTCAAGAGCCGGCGAAAAGAATCAGCCAAAAACTCAAATCTCTTCTTGCTGAAATTGCTTTGGACACCTACAATATTCTGGATTGCCACGATTACGGACGAGTAGAAATCAAAGTGGATCGGAACAACAATCCTTTTGTGCTTGAACTTAACCCGAATCCTTCCATTGATAAAAACTACGCTTTCCCCCGACTCTCAAAACTGGTAGGAATGAGTTATGGGGATTTTCTGGAAGAAATAATTCGCATGACCATAGAGCGGTATAAAAAAAATCCGCCTTTTTATCACTTGCAATATTAAAATGAAAAAATCTCATCTTAAAGTCCGGACGAGAGAAGACAAAAATGGTATTACTATTATTCTTGATATTATTTCTGATCAAAAATTTTCAATCGAATATCCGAAAAATATATGGCAAAAAACTCCTTCTTCAATACGGCAATGCTTATTGGAAAATCTTTCCTATGCTAACACGCATTTTTTACCGCTTATATTAAAAACAGGGGGGGTGAGCTACGAAACAGCTCTTCCTTTTTTGGAAAGCTTTTTCTTTCGTAACCAATTATACGATCTTCATTATTGCGAAAAGGCGGATGGCGCGGAAAGCCTGTCTTATTTGAAACATTTTTATAATTTAGAATTCCAGTTTGCTTCAATTCAAAGCGCGCTTCCTAACAATGCTGAAATTTCCGAGTTCGATATTAAAAAAAAGAAGGCTATTATTCCTTTTTCTTTTGGTAAAGAAAGTTTATTGGTGGTTGGCATCTGCATGGAGTTGGGAATAGAGCCTATACTGGTTTATTGCCAAGAACCATCCCAACGCTATGAAGAAAAATTTAAGCGCAAGCGATTAAAAGAGCTTTCTGAAGATTTGGGAATAACTACTTATTTTTTAAAAAACGATCCTGGTCTTTTTCGGCATGCTGCTGCTTTCGGAGAATGGAATAACACGGAAATCGGCTGGGGGACACAAACTACTATTCTAAATCTTTTAATGATACCATTTGCTTTTGCGCATGAAGCCGCGTTTATATTCTTTGGAAATGAGTTTTCAAATAACAGCTATGACACATGGGAAGAATGGAATCGTTTTCCTTCCTTTGATCAAACTTCGTTTTGGACACAACAACAAAATATTATAACCCAATTATTGACAAACAAAAATACTCACACATATGCCTTGCTGGAATCTATGGAGGAAATAAATACTCAATCTGCTCTTTATCATCGATATCCGAAACTGAGCAAGTATCATTCTTCATGCTTTGGTCTTTCTTCTTTTAAAGAGAAAACTGCCTGGTGTGGCAACTGTTATAAATGCGAAAAAATGTTTATTATAGGAGCAGCTATGGGATACTCTTTTCGAGAAATGGGATTTTCGAGAGATCTTTTTAAAAAAGAAAAAATTTTAGATGAGTATTTTTCTGGATATCAGGATATTGATAGTGATTGTGCTTTTTACATAATGAAAGAAAAGGGAATCAAAAATTCTATTATTGACCTCTTTGAAAAAGAAAAAATTGGAAAAATCCACGATTTCCTCTGGTATAAAAATTATTTTTCTAAATTAAAGCCGGCTTCCAATTTACCTCCGGATTTTTCTGAAAAAATTATAGCTATTGAACAAGAAGAAATTGATTATTTTTTAAAAAAAACTTTATGTTCCGTTATAAAATAAAACACCCCATTGATTTAATTCGTCCTTTTATCTTACAGCCTTTATGCTGGAAAGGGAATAATTTTTTAACAACAAGGAGCAGAAAAAAGTTTTTTTTGTCTTTTGGAGATGCAATAACTTGTATTTTGAAACAATATAAATGTTCCCCGGAGAAAGATATTGTGCTTATGCCAAATTTCTTTTGTACAGAAACTTTAACTGTCATTAGTCGTTTTTTAAACATTATTTTTTATAAAATAAATGATGATTTTTCCATAGATACAAAAAACTACTTTGAACAAATAGAGCGACATAAGCCGCGAGTTATCTGGAATTATAACTTTTTAGGAATACCCTTTACTGAAGCGGAAAGAAAAAAAATAAAAGATCTTTGCGCGGAAGAAACCATTATTATTGAAGATGCCGCTCACTACATTCTTCATCAAGAAGAAATACACGCTATCAACTCTCATCATTTTTATATAGACAGTATCAGAAAACATTCTTCTTTTCTCGGATCACATTTAATTAATGCGAACTTTATTCCCCAAAAAGATATGGTAGAAAATTGGAATATCTATAAAACAAAAGCTTGCTTTTATCGATTAACGCAAAATTTTATAGATTTCTGTTTCTATTTTTCAAATGCAAAATTGTTTTCTATTTTGGGAAATAACATATTTCTAACCTTAAATGACATTATTGGCAATTACTCAAGACCAACGCTTGGAGAAAATGTTTCCTATTTTGGATATGGGTTGCTTGATTTGCAAAAAATAAGAAAACACAATAAAAATTTGGCTTTAATATACAACCATTATTTTCAGAAACTCAAAACGCCGCTTATCAAAACTTTACCAAATGAAGTTATTAAAAAAAGTCGGCTTACCAGCTACTATCCTCTTTTTGTTGAAAAATCAATTTTGCGATTATTGGAGCAATATTTGGAAAAAAATGGTATTTTCGCAAGTCAATTATGGAAAATTGAAAATTACTATTCTGGTTTAAACGAGAATCTCTATGACTCTTTTATTGTTTTCCCATTGACCTGGTTAATTCAGGAAAAAGAAATTATTTATTCTTATAAAAAAATGAAAGAATTTTTTCAAAACCACAAACAATGAACTCTTTTACTTTTCACATTACAAAAAAAGAAGATTTTTCTTCCGCATTTGCTCTCATGAAAAATGAAATGGGAGCAGGTTATGCGGAAGAATTCGTGGAAGAATTTCATTTATGTTTAAAAAGAAAAAAATATTATGGAACCGTTTGCCGTATGTCAACCGGAAAATTTGTCGGCTTTGTGAGTTGGCGCAAAAAAATGGAAGTTGCTTACATGGAAACAATTATAATTGAACCTGAATACAGAAGAAAAGGAATTGGTTCAATGTTTTTAAAAATGGTTGAAAAAGAAGCTTATAACGAAAAGGCTGCTTTACTTAACGTAGTTACTGATGCGGAAAATAATAATGAAGTTATTCAATTCTATTTAAAAAACGGTTTTATTATTTCTGGAACAGTAATTCATGAATTTATACCGGGAATTTGCCAGGTGCATCTGTATAAAAAGTTGTAGATATTCTTGTTATCTATAAAATACTAAAAAATTCTTTTTATGATTTCCAAAATTTTCATCAATAAAGAAACGTTGCATTTTCGCGCGCCTTTTAAAATTGCCTATGAAGAAGTAACGGAAACTGAAATAATCATTATCCAACTTATCGATAGTCAAGGGAATATAGGACTAGGAAGCGCTTCTCCAGACACAGAAGTAACAGGAGAAACACTAGATAAAGTGTCTCAAATATTAAATGAAAAACTAACTAATAATTTTTTTGCAAACAATTTCAACAGTTGGTATGAATATCATAAAAAAATCCAACATGTTTTTGCCGGATTCCCCTCAGCTCAAGCCGCTATAGAAGAAGCGTATTTAAACCTTTGGTCTCAGCTTCATAAGATACCTCTTTCTTGTTTTTTTGGAGGATATAGAAAAAGTTGCAATACTATGGTTACTATCGGAATTCAGCCGTTAAAGCAGACACTTCAAGAAGTAAAAAAACGACTTTCGGAAGATTTTCAGGTTATAAAATTAAAATGCGGATTAAACATAGAGGATGATCTTAAAAAAATACAACAAGTGCTAAAAATTCTTCCTTCAAATGTGAAGCTCGCGTTGGATGCTAATCAGGGATATTCTCTTTCTGGAGCTAAAAAAATGGTAAAAGAGCTTAAAGAAACATCGATTGCTTTTTTTGAACAACCTGTCAAAGCGAAAAATTGGGAAGAATTAAAAATTCTCCACCAAGAATCGCCAATTCCTATTATTGCCGATGAATCGGTTATTACTTTTGAAGATGCTTTTACGCTTTTATCGCAGAATTATGTTTCCGGGGTAAATATAAAATTAATGAAATGCGGCGGACCAATAAATTTCATAAAAATTTTTCGTCTCACAAAAAAACTAGGGAAAAAAATTATGATTGGCTGTATGTATGAATCAAACATTTCAATTACGATGGGAGTAAATTTAGCGTTAGGACTCCATATTGATTATATTGATTTAGATAGTGGGCATTTGGATTTTTATGATGATCCTACTCAAGGAGGAGCAGAAATAAAAAACGGAAAAGTTATTCTCGGATTGCCTTTAAAAAAAATAAATAAACTCAATTAAATATATACTATATAGCGTAGCAAATTTTATTTTTTACCCCGCGCAAAAAATGCCTCTGACGAAGCCCGGCACCAAAAATTTTTGGTGCCGGGCGAAGTCGGATGGTTAGATAATCTGTCGCAGTCGGTGGTATAATGCCACCGACTGGCGACACCTTTTGCGCGGGGTTTACTTTAATATTTTCTCTATATCCTTAATTGTCTCAACTTTAACTAATCTCTGCCGCATCTCTCTGGCGCCAGGCAAACCATGAACATACCAGCATAAATGCTTTCGCATTTCAATAATCCCCTGCCTGCCCTTTAATTTCTCCGCCAGCTTCGCATGCTTTAAAGCAACCTTAAATACTTCTTCCTTATTTCTGACATCCGACACCCAGCCCCGCTCAGCGGAGCTGGGCGGGGTCTGACATCCGACATCCGAAAATATCCACGGCCTGCCCAAAGCTCCCCGAGCAATTCCAATTCCATCCGCGCCAGTTTTGTTTAATAAATTCCGGGCGTCTTGACAATCCATGACTCCCCCATTTGCCAAAATAATCCCGTTAAAATAATTACGGGCTTTTTTTATTATTTCCGCGTCAACCGGCCCGGAAAAACCCTGCGCCGATGTTCTGCCATGGATCATAACCGCGCTGATTGGCAAATCTTTCATATAATCTAAAAATCGCAAGCAATCAATTTGTAGGGACAGGTTGCAACCTGTCCCTACCTTACTGCGCAGTTTTATTGATACTGGCAAATCAGTATTGTCTATTACACTTTTTATCACTTCTTTAGATAATTTTAAATCCTGCATCAATGCGGCGCCGGCTCCCTGCTTAATAACTTTGTTTACGGGACAGCCGAAGTTTATGTCAATCCCCTGCGGTAATTTGAAATTTGAAACTTGAAACTTGGCAATCTCCTTTTTGTTTGTTAATAGTTTTACTGATTTGGCAAAATTCTCTGGGCTGTTGCCGAATAATTGGATGACACAAGGCGCTTCTTTTTTGCTGGACTGCAGCATTTCTAATGTTTTTTTAGGATTATAAGCCAAAGCGGTAGCGCTAGCCATCTCGCTGTAGACGACATCAGCGCCGAATTCCTTGCAAATCTGCCTGAACGCGCTGTCTGTTATGCCTGCCATAGGCGCTAAAGCGTATATCAGTTTATTGCTTTTTTTTAATTTTTCCCAGAAATTATTTTTCATTTTATTCTAATTTTCTTATAATCTTGCTAAAATTAGCTTTAAAATCAACTATTGACAAAAATAGTTAATGTGATAAGATACTATGATAAATTGTAATCAAATTAAGCACTTTAAAAAAAATAACAGGTTGGCTCTTGCCAATCTTTATCTTCAGGGGCCGCCTCAAAAAAATTTATCTAATTAAGATAAAAAAGGGGGGAACGGCCATGAAAGAAAAATTGAAAGTAAAAATAACTTACAAAGGGAACAGGTTATTTGCCGACGCGGATGACTTTTGCAAAAAGCATTATTGGAAAAAGGAATACTTAACAAAGGAGAAGGAATTCGCAGGACTGCCTGATATTTATTTTGTTATCATCAGAGACAACAAAATAATAGCTACTATGGCGGCTGCGATAAAAAAAGAATCCGAAGCAAAAGCTCTTGCGTTTGAAGCAATCTACTCTTGCCATGTAGATAAATCAGCTGCTGAAATTGGCAGATTCTCTTTTGTGGAAGAAGTACTCAACAAGCCGAAATTCGGGGCAAGAATAACAACAATACTGATAAAAGCAATGGTTGATTTTTTTAATAGCCCTGAATACAATGGCTACAACTTCTTTATTGAAACAAGGGATTGCTTAATGAGAATAGTGCAATTTATACTCGGCAAAAACTCTTTGCTGAAAATTAATGCCAGGGCAAACATAGAAAAAGTGCCGGAGCAAAGCAGGTGCTTCTATATTAAGGAGGATCCAAAACTATACATAATTAATAACGAAGTTGTTTTTAATTAAGTATAAATATTCAAACATTAATCCGGGCAAGCTTTTTAACCAAAGTTTGCCCGCTTTTTTTATCCAAATCCTTTTAATCGCGTTAAGTTGTTAAATTTTATTATTTGCTATATAATACAAGTATCAAATAGCGGTGAAATTAGTGGAAAAAAAATTTATACACAACTGAAGATGAAAAATGTGATTTTGTCAAATTTAGCTTAAATTATGCATAATTTAAATAGCAAAATCAATTTTAAAGAGCGCCGCGGCAACTGCTTCTCGGAAGAAACGCGGCAGGCATTGGTGTCAAATAAAAATGTCATCTTATACTACTACTATTTAAAAAACTTATACCCTGACAATGAAAAAAGCAATCCTTGCCATTATTTATTTAAAGACAAGCAAGAAGAAAAATTTTTCCTGAACAAAGATGAATGGTGCGCCTTGGAAGACTATGTTGATATTGTGGAAAAAGCGATAAAAATCACGAATAATTTTGAACTGCCCAAAATAGTCGGTTCGCTGCTGACTCAATACCAAAAAGAATACAAACTGCAAGAATTCAAAGAAGCGGCTTTGCAGAATTTAGGCGCTTTTTTCTTTGGCCCGGCGAATATTTTTAAGCAAATCAGCTCCTTGAACCACTTCTTTAATAATACAAAAGACATGTCCTTTGTGCAAGGCCGCAACGGCAAATGCGTTATAAAAATAAAATTCAAAGAAAATATCAACCCGGTGTTTGACTTCGTGTCTGAAATGCATATTGAAGGAATTTTTAACTCAATACTTGATTTGTTTGAAGTGAACGAAGGAAAGATTTCCACCATATTGAAAGAATATGATTTACAGCTGCTGATTGAAGAAAAATTCAAGCATATAAAGCAAAAATGCGGGGAAGAAGAAAAATTTTTTTTCCTTGACGATGAAATAATCGCGGAAAAAGTAATTTTAATTGAAGAAAAAATCAATAAGGATTATTTTTATCTTGGAAAAATCCGGCCTTACAATAAAGACGGCGGCAATTGGGCATGGAGAATCAAAAAAAATATTTACATGGATAATAAATATCTTGTTTTAAAAGAGGGCGAACTTTACAACGCGCCGTATTTTATAACTGTCATATCATGGGATAAATTAAACTATCTAAAGTCCGCCTCCAGGATTTTACATTCAAAAATGAGCCGCATATCCCCTCTTAGCCGCGGCTACGCCAAATTGATACAAGAGCGCTTGGCAAAGGAGCAGGAAGCCGTCAAGCAAAGGGCGGAGCGGCAAAAAATGGAAAAAGAATTCTACCAATTGCTGTTAAAAAATTATATCCATCCAAGTTTTATAAAACGCGCTAAAATCGGCTTAATTCCATTTAAAAACATATCGGTAACGAATATTTTTCTGGATATTCACCAGTCAACGAAATTAAGAAAAAATATCGGGGATGAAGCGTTTAGGAAAGGCAAGAATATATTATTAAAATTAATTAAAAAGTGCCTGCGAGATACGGCCGGCGAATGGGGCTGGCTGAACAAAATGATGGGAGACGGCTGCTATATAGTGTTTGGCGCGTATAATTATTTCAAAGACGGCCAAGACAGCCGCCATGTTGAAGCGGCAATAAATTTTAGCTTAAAATTAATTGATGAAATTAACCGCATAAAAAACGAACAGGCAAACAAACAAATCTTTGATAATTTTTATATTAGGATCGGCATAGAAACCGGGCAAGTTGAAATTGGAGAAGCATACGAACAGGATATTGAAAACCTTGAACAAGAAATTGATCTTGGCACCCTAAGAATATTTGACACTGACGGCCATTCAATCAACATCGCGAAAAGAATTGAGGAGCTGGCGAAAGAAATACTGATAAAAGAAGGCCGAGGAGGAAAAAACGGAATTTTTCTCGGGCCTGCCGCGGCTAATTTCGCGGACAGCCGCGGCAATCCAAACTATGGAGTAAAAATCATTGATTTAAAAAAACATAACATAGCGATTAGGGATTACCTCCATATTGATATTGTGGGAGAAGTTGTCGCGAAAAATAATAAATATGATTAAGCGTAAATTTTTAAAAAAGAAACAAAGAAAAAAGCTGCACGGCTTGTTTTCCGCTGAAAAACATCAAGCGCGCGCCTTGCCTGACGAGCGGGAGCGGGAATATGTTTTATTGAAAAAATACAAAAATTACGCCATTGCCGCGTTGTTTGTTTTTTGCAATATTATTTTAATTCCAATTCTTGAAATATTATGCTTGCCGGCAAAAAAGAAGTCAAGAAAATTTTTATGGAGAAAAGCCGCGATATTCAACATTGGCTGGTATTTTTATTTATCCGGATTAAAAATCAAGGTTGAGGGAAGGAAAAAAATTTCCAATAAAAAACCGATGATTTTCATCGCAAACCATTTGAGCGGGATAGACGGCTTTATTTTAATTTATCTGCTGGGCCCCGATATTACTCCCTTGATGGCTCCGGTAAAGTATTTCCCCTTCCCCTATTCTTATTGGTTTGGCAAAATGGAATATATTGATGTGCAGAGAAGCGATATTGAAAAAGAAAAATACCAAACATCCTACGAGCCGCATCAAGCGATTAAAAAGGCCCTTAAAGAATTGAAAAGCGGGCATTCAATCCTTATTTTTCCGGAAGGCCATGTTTCTCCTCAGCATAAATTGCTTTATTTCCATACCGGAGCCGCCAGAATAGCATTGGCCGCCGACAAGAAAATAACGCCGATAGGAATCATAGGCACGGACAAAATAACTTTAAGCAAATTCGCTTTTCTCCCCGGCACAATAAAAGTGATTTTTAGCGAACCGATTGATCTTGTTAAATATTATAAAGACAATAAATCAACTATTAAAAAAACATCGGAAAAATTAAAAAAAGAAGTTAGAAACTTGCTGTTAAAAAAATATTATTCGCTTGGCTATGATGAAAAATCGCCGGAAAAAACAGCTGTCTTATTTAATATTGACAATACGCTATACGACGGAAACGCCCAAAAAGATTTTATCTATTGCTCATGGAAAAGAGGCAGTATAGAAATAAAATATTTGCTTGCGGTTTTTTATTATTATATTTTATCAAAATGCAAAATTATTTCTTATTTTGACTCGTTTAATTATTCAATTTTAATATTAAAAGGCTGGAGGGCTGATAAATTGTATAAATTAAATAAACTGATTTTCAATAAAAACTTAAAATACAATGTTTATGAACAAATGCGGGCGATAATAAAGGACCATAAAGAAAAGAGGCACAAAATCATTTTGATTACGCACATGGTCGCTCCGCTGGCGAAATGCTTCGCTGATTATGTCAACGCCGATTATTGGGTGTCTTTATATTTGGAAGAAAAAAAGCTAAAATATACCGGCAAGCTGATTAAAAAATACATCAATGATAAAAAAGACAAGCAAGTGCTGGAATTGAAAAAAATTCTAAAGTTTGAATTAGGCCAAAGCTTCGCTTACGGCCATGACTATGACGATCTGCCGATGTTAAAACTGGTAAAATACAAAACATTTGTAAACCCTGAAAAAGATCTGGAAAAATACGGCAAAAAGCATAACTGCGAAATATTGGAAATATAATTGACAAATTCATTGCTATGGATTAATTTATAGCTATCAAGGGGAACGCACATTGAAAATAAAATAAAGGAGGTGAACAAAAATGATAGAAATAAGAGTCGCGAAAAGCAAAGACGATTTAGAGGCGGTATATAAATTGCGCTACGAAGTTTATGTGGTGCAGGACAAAAAATTCAATCCGAAAGATTTTCCAAACAAAATGATGAGTGATAAATTTGATGAACACAGCATTATTTTAATCGCTATTAAAGACGATATTCCGATAGGAACAATTCGCTGCACGGAAGACATTCCGGGAATAGGCCTGCCGATTGACGAGCATTATGACATTAGTGAAATACGCGGAACGCGAAAATATGATAAACCGCTATTCTGTGTCGGTATGCTAGCCGTTGACGCGCCGTACAAACGAAGCCTGGGGCTGCTCATAAACCTTTTCAGATTTATTTTTAACCTGGCAATCCAGCGCGGCCTCAAAGACGCGGTAGCAATAATAAATCATGAAATTGAATCTGTAATGAATAAAATAGGTCTTAAAAGAATCGGCAAAGAATTTTGGTCGGATGAAATTAAAAACATTATTGTGCCAATGTACGCAGTCAAAGAAGAATTTTCGGATATGCTATATGAAATAACAATATCGCCTGAACTCGCGACATTTGGCGAAAGTTTTAGAAGGATTATATTGAATCGAAATGAAATTTTATGCAAAGAAGGAGACATTGGAAATGAATTCTTTATTATAACAAACGGCAGTGTGAGCGTTTACAAAAAGCACGGTCAAGGATCAGAATATAAAATAGCCATGCTTGGCCCGGGCAGTCTTATCGGAGAAATAGCTGTTCTTGAAGAAGAGGGAAGGCGTTCAGCTACTGTCAGAGCGAATATTACGGATACTGTTTTTAAAGCTTTGTCGGAAAACGACTTGATAGAAGCTATTAAAATTCCTGAAAAAGCATTAAGCTTATCCAGAATACTCACGGAAAGGATTTGCTTCCTGAACAGCTGCGTAAAATCTAATTCTGATATTTGCGAACTCAAAAAGGAAAAACAAAAGATTGCTATGCCTGAAAAGCTTATGGATTTTACAAAAAATCTAAAATGCAAAAAATTCAATCCTGAAGAGATTATTTGCAAGCAAGGAAACTTTGGAGATACCGCTTATATTATTGAGGAGGGGAAAGCCAATGTTTATGTGGGAAATGCCAGAGTCGCGTTGCTTTGCGAGAATTCTCTGTTTGGAGAAATGGCTCCTCTTGGCAACAGCATACGCACCGCTACCGTTATCGCATCCTCTGAAACTACAGTCAGGGAAATACCTAAAAAAATTCTGCTAAACATGCTGGCAGACCGTGAAATAGTAAAATACCTTTTTAGGGTTTTGTGCGGCCGCATTAAGGAGATGAATGAAAA
>JAZDKT010000074.1:0-4677 GCA_043802685.1 Candidatus Falkowiibacteriota bacterium
AAAAACCTCTTGAGCTGTCGCGAAAATTAGTAATGTCTGCTATGCCAAAAAAAGACGGGGTTGTTTTAGTTCCTTTTGTCGGCACAGGTTCTGAATGCGCAGCCGCAAAAATACTCGGTCAATCTTACATTGGATTCGAAATAAATCCTGATTACATAAAGCTTACTGAAAAGTATTTAGAAAATACAAAGTATATTCCTAAATTATTTTAAAGACTTGTCTATTTCCTTTTTCTTCGCTTCAAAAGTCATAGGCGTAAAAACGACAAACCCATTTAGAAATCTTTTTAGCTCTTTGTTTTTTATAAATCTAGAATAAGGCAATTTATATTCGCCGTTTTTCTTCTTCGGATTTTTAAAATAATCTTCACTCGGCACTTCGTATTTAATATCAATAAATTCTCCAACAATTGGATTGCTGGTCTTTTTTTCTTGCCTTACCTCTCTACTGAATGACTTCTTTTTGACTTGATAGTTTAAAACTCTGCCACGATATTTAACTTGAAAATCAGCGCCTTTATGATCAAGTTCTGCTGACATATCTACAGTATTTTCACCAAAAACAGACTCGGCTACATAACCGGCATGAATTTGCGTAATAATACTGGCCCATGTTCTGTAAATTCTAGCGGGCAAACCCCGGTAAAAACAATTTTTACACATTGTAATTTTTATTCTAAAACTTTCAATATTTTCTTTATAGACGTTTAAATATTCTTTATAAAAATCGTCATAATTCAAAAACTTTTTATTATCCCAATAAACCTTATAAAGCATTTCAATAGCCTGAATATCTTTTGGCAAATCCATTTCGACAAGTTTAATAGGCCTGTATCTTTCTCTATAACCAACAAGGTTTACTAATTTCAAAAATTTTTCAAATTTTTCTACTAAAATCATAGCTCGGAGGCAGGGAATCGAACCCCGATTGACTGGACCAAAACCAGCTGTCCTACCGTTAGACGACCTCCGAATGATCACATAAATTATAATAATCAAATTTTTTCTATTTGTCAAAGCCAGCTTTGACAAGTAGAGTAGTTTTAGGGTAAGATAAAGTAGATAATAATTTTAAATAAATTTATGCTTCAATCCAAATTATTCACAAAAACAACCAAAACATTGCCTAAAGACGAAACCAGTTTTAACGCTCAAACCTTAATCAAAGCCGGTTTTATTGATAAATTAGCCGCCGGAATTTACACATTTCTTCCGCTTGGGCTTAAAGTTCATAATAATATCTGCGATATAATTCGCGAAGAAATTGATAATATAGGGGGGCAGGAAATTTTGATGCCGGCATTGACTCCGCGAGATATTTGGCAAGCGACTGACAGGTGGGAAAATTTTGATGTACTGTTTAAGCTGATCGGCGCTGACAAAAAGGAATACGCTTTGGGCGCGACGCACGAGGAAGTAATTTCCCCTTTGGCTAAAAAATATATTTTTTCCTATAAAGATCTGCCGGTGTATATTTATCAAATTCAGACTAAATTCAGGAATGAATTAAGAGCTAAAGCCGGCTTGATGCGCGGCCGCGAGTTTTCCATGAAAGATTTATATTCTTTCCATGGCAGTGAAGAAGATTTGGAAAAATACTATGAAGATGTTCAGAAAGCGTATTTTAAGATTTTTAAAAGATGCGGATTGCTTGATAAAACATATTTAACTTTTGCCGCCGGCGGAGCGTTTTCAAAATATTCCCATGAATTTCAAACTTTAACCGAAGCCGGAGAAGATACTGTTTATATTTGCGATGATTGCAGAATTGCCGTTAATCAGGAAATAATTAAAGAGCAAAATGTCTGCCCGAATTGCGGCAAGGATAAATTCAGAAAAGAAAAGGCCGTAGAAGTCGGCAATATTTTTAAACTAGGAACGCGTTTTTCCAAGCCGTTTAATTTTCAATATACCGACGGCGAAGGAAATAAAAAAGATGTTATTATGGGTTGTTACGGCTTGGGTCCAAGCAGGGTAATGGGGACAATCGTTGAAGCGCTTCATGACGATAAAGGCATAATTTGGCCGGAAGAAATCGCGCCTTTTCGCGTTCATTTGATTTCTTTGAAACAAAACGAAGAAGCGGATAAAATTTATAATGATTTACAAAAAAGCAATATTGAAGTATTATATGACGATCGAGAAGAGACAAGCGCCGGCGAAAAATTCGCTGACGCCGACTTAATCGGCTGTCCGTATAGAATTATAGCAAGCGCGAAAACTTTAAAGCAGGATAGCTTGGAGGTGAAAAAAAGGAATAGCGATGAATGTGAATTAGTGAAGATTGATAAAATTGTTAAATTATTTAATTAAAGTATTATTTATTATTTAGTTAACGAGTTAACGGGTTAACGAGTTATTATTTAACATTTTATTAAATCTTTAACTAATTAACTAAGCCCTAATTAACTAAAAAATAGTGTTCAATAAATTTTTAGGAAAATTCAGCAAAGACCTTGGCATAGACCTTGGCACCACCAGCACTCTTGTCCATATTCCGGACAAGGGTATTGTTATTAATGAGCCGTCAGTCGTTGCCGTGAATATGCGGACTGATGAGATTTTGGCCGTGGGCGAAGAAGCGAAAAAAATGGTAGGCAAAACCCCCAGCCATATTCAGGCGATCAGGCCGCTGGTTGACGGAGTTATTTCCGATTTTGAAGTTACGGAAAAAATGCTTAAATATTTTATTGACAAAGTCCATAGCGAGAGCTTCACTCTTATACCGCGCCCGCGCGTTGTCATCGGCATACCCTTAGATATTACCGAAGTGGAAAAAAAAGCGGTTGAAGACGCCGCCAAGTCGGCCGGAGCGCGCGAGGTTTATTTGATAGAAGAGTCAATGGCCGCGGCTATCGGCGCGCGCTTGCCGGTGGCTGACGCGACAGCGACCATGATTATTGATATTGGAGGAGGCACGACCGAGATAGCCGTTATATCATTGGGGGGCGCGGTAACCTGGAAAACATTGCGATTGGCAGGCAACTCATTAGACAATGATATTATCCAGTATGTTCGGGAAGAATTTAATATTTTGATCGGCGAGCAGGTGGCTGAAAACATAAAAATAAAAATCGGATCCGCTGTTCCGTTAAGAGAGAAAATGGAGATGCCCTTGCGCGGCCGCGACTTGATAAACGGCTTGCCCAAGGAGGTGGTAGTTAACGACGGGCAGATCAGGGAAGCAATGCAGAGAACCATAAACCAAATTATTGAAAATATTAAAATAACTCTGGAAACTACGCCGCCGGAATTAGTGGCTGATATTTATGAGCATGGAATTGTATTGACCGGAGGAGGCGCTCTGCTCCGCGGAATTGATAAAGAGATCGCGCAAGCGGCCAAAATACCCGTCAGAGTAGCGGATGATCCGCTAACTTGCGTGGTAAGAGGGGCGGGCATTCTTCTTTCCGACCCGGAATTGTTGGCCAAGGTTATGTCCGGCAGATCTGCTAATTTCTAAAATATATGCGAAAAAGAAATGTACAAAAAATAGTAAAATTCGCAGCCGTAATAATGCTGCTTATTTTTTTTCACTTTATTGGAATATTAACGCCAATAGAATCTTTTTTTTCCAAGATAATGAATCCCGCGCTTGGAGGATTTTATTCTGTCAGTTCGTCTTTGCGCGCCGCGTATAATTACAACACCGACAAAAAAGATTTGAATATTTTATTGGAACAGACGGATAATCAGATCAAGGAGTTGATTGTCAAAAATGCCCGTTTGGAAATTTTGGAAGAAGAAAATAAAATTTTGCGCGATTATCTAAAATTTTTAACTAAAAGCGATTTAAAGCATGTTATGGCCAATGTCGTTTCGCGCGGCGGACTGGAAGATTCGTCTGAGCAAAACACGATTATTATTGACAAGGGGGCCAAAGACGGATTATATCCCGGGCTGGCGGCAGTAAGCAGCCAGGGAATTATTGTCGGCAAAGTTATGAATGTCAAAGATAATTTAGCTAATGTTTATTTGATTACCAACAAAGCGTGCAAAATCGCCGCTGCGATACAGAACGAAAATAAAACAAGCGGCATTGCTTCCGGAGAGATGGGGCTAACTGTCAATATGGAATTTATACCTCAAACGGAAAAAATTGAAATAGGCAATATTGTCGTTGCTTCAGGCCTGGAAAAAAATATTCCGCGCGGGCTGGTTATCGGCAGAGTAAGCGAAGTTATCAAGGAGAATAATAAGTTATGGCAAAGCGCCGTGATAGAGCCGATAGCTGATTTGGACGAGCTGATTGTAGTATCTGTTCTTGTGCCGTAATATAATGCGAATCCGCAAATTTATGCAAATACTGCAAATTCAAATAACGCGAATAAATAGTTTGCATAATTCGCAATTTGCGGTATTAGCATATAATTTGTCTCGCCACTTTTTTTTGTAGGCGGGAGCCCGCTGTGGCGGTGATAGATTCGTATTATACATATATGTACAGCAAAATCACAATAAACTTTTTCTTGATTTTACTTTTTGCAATGGTACAAATATCGTTCATTGCCGGCTTGCCCGCGGGTTTGAATAATTTTAATTTGGTTTTAGTTGTTTTGGTTTTTATTTTAATTTTAACGGATTTAAATTTGGCTGTCTGCTGGGCGATCGGTCTGGGATTTTTTTTGGATATATTTTCTTTTTCCGCTTTTGGCATAAATCTGCTTTGCTTAAGCGC
>JAZDKT010000075.1:0-7884 GCA_043802685.1 Candidatus Falkowiibacteriota bacterium
ATAACGCATAACGCATAACGCATAACGCATAACGCATAACGCATAACGCATAACGCATAACGCATAACGCATAACGCATAACGCATAACGCATAACGCATAACGCATAACGCATAACGCATAACGCATAACAAACTAATAAACTAATAAATTAATAAAAAAATTTATGCCAATAACAATAGACAAAGATCTTTGCATCGGCTGCGGCACTTGCCCGGCGGTTTGCTCTAAAAATTTTAGGATGAATGAAGAAAATAAGGCGGAAGTTGTCAGTCAAGAAGATTCCGATTGCGCTAAAAACGCGGTTGAATCCTGCCCGGTGCAGGCGATAAAGGTTGAATAATAAAAAATTTCAGGAAATAAATGTTTAACTGAGTTTATAATTTAAGTTATTTTTTTGTAATTTTTGTTAAATTAGTTAAATTAGTTCTTAGTTAAACGTATTAGAATATAGAACTAATTTAACTAATTTTACAAATAATAAAAATTTTTACAAATATGAAATTCCTTATTAATAGATTAAAAGATGAAAAACACGAGTTAATTGTAATTCATTTTTCCCGCTTGTTTTTTGCCGGCTTGATTGTTTTTGAGCTGCTGAATTATTTAAAAGTTCTGCGGTTTAATACGCAGTTTACTTGGCTTGGATTGGTGATTACTTCAATAGCATGCTTGATTTTATTGGAAATTACGGCTCATAAGTACAGGCGGAAAAAAGGAGCTTATCTGCATTGGTCAATTTGGCTTATTGTGGCAAGCGGTTTAAGCATGGACGCGTTCGGTGATTTTTTTCATCTTTATAACAAGATAAATTGGTGGGATCAGTTTGTTCATTTTTTCGTGAGCGGTGTCGCATGCTTTACCCTATTCATAGTTATCAGCGCTTTTTGGATTGATAAATTCAAGTTCAGCTTGCTATTTAAAACAGGCCGGCTTCAACTGTCATTATTATTGGCCGCGACCAGCGCCATGAGCTTGTCGGCGCTTTATGAGATTGAAGAGTATTTAGAGGATGTTATATTCCTTACCAATCGTCTGGGGCCAGGAACTGACACGGCGAATGATTTGTTTTTCAATTTTACCGGAATACTGGCGGCGGTTGCTTTTGTGGCTGTTTATTATTTGATTACTCACAAAAGGAAAATTTTATAGTAATAGAATATTGTAAGAAATAGCATAAACAATCCTGAGGCATGAAGCGCTTGGGATTGTTTTTTATTCAATAATGTGGTTTTATGAGGTATATGGTTTAATTTCTAGGATTTATGAATTTAGACAATGTTAAAAAATTAAAAATAAGCGATAAACCCCGCACAAAAGGTGTCGCCAGTCGGCGGCATTATACCACCGACCGCGACAGATTATCTAACCATCCGACTTCGCCCAGCGCCAAAAACTTTTGGCGCTTGGCTTCGTCGGAGGCATTTTTTGTGCGGGGTAAAGACATTGCCGTAATTTCAATTTCCAAAGGGCTGGGTCTGCGCTCCGCTTCTGCCAGGGATAAAATATTTTTCCCCGGAGAGAAAAAGCCGCTGGAACTGCCTTTGGCTTCGCCGGCTCCGCACTTGATTAAAAGAGTCCGCGATGAAGCCCACAGATTCGCCATTGGCTATCACCGCAAATTAAGAAGCAAAAAATTTTTAAATAAAAATTAGCTCATTTAAAAAAGGAGGTGAAAAAAATCATGAAATTTAGATTAAAAGATAAATGGTATTTAATTTCAGCGTTTATTGTTTTTTGGGTCGGCATTATATTCGTTTTTATTGTGAGTAAAATTTTTCAAGCTAAAGATTTTTTTATAAGAAGTAAAAGTCTTTGGTATTTCGCGGTTTTTATATTCGCCGCGATGATTTTATTAATCACAATTCTTTTGATTTAAAAAAGGCGAAGTTTATATATAACTTCGCCTTTGTTTTTTTTGTCATCCCGTAAAAATTTTGCGTGTGAGCAAAATTTTATACGGGACGTGAGCGCTCCATAGTCACCGATAGCAATCGGGGCTGTGGAGCCATGATGCGCAGGCAAACCGTCGCAGTCCTCTGCTGAGAGACTGCGACGAGGCGGAAATTTTTAGACATCCCGGAGAGTGGATTTATTTCAGCTAATTTAAATTATAGCATATTGGGAGGAAAGTAAACCCCATTAGATGCGCGCATCTAATGGGGTAAAGCGTGAACCAGTATAACCTGTTGACTTTTTTTGTAAAATTAGATAAGTTAAACGCAAGCAAAAGCGCGTTCCAAGCGTATTTTTGCGTATTAAAACCGGCAAACCCAAAAGGAGGACAAGGAGGGTTTGTTTTTTATTGTTTTGAACATTGACAAATAAGTTTTTGTTTTAATCGGCAGAAATTTTATAAAAAATTAATGAAAAGGAGAAAATAGAAACGACAGAGAAAATCAAAATAGGCGTTGTAATTTTCAGATCCAAAAGGATTGTTAAACGACAAGTCGTAAAGACTTCAATTAAAGGGAGGTAGAAAAATGTTTCGTTTATTTAAGGGATTAAATTCACAGATGGAGGAATGCTTTAATATTGAAGCAGCCACTCCGCTAACAGAAGAGCAGCTGAGAAAGTTAAGGTTGATTCTGGCAGACGGTTTTATTATAGAATCCGTAAGAAAAAATACTTGGATTCAGGACAAGGGCAATTTAGTTGAGCTTGGTCCGCGGATGAATTTCGCGACGCCAGAATCAACCAACTTGGCTACCATCTGCCATGCTTGCGGAATACCGCAAGTTACTCGCGTTGAGCGTTCTCGGCGCTATTTATTAACGCCAGAGACAGATCGTAAAACCTTTATTACCGATAACCATGATCGTATGACCGAATGTGAATATACCCAGTCGATTAGCACTTTTAATTCTGGCATAATGCCGGAAGAGGTATGGACAATTCCAATGATGGAAAAAGGTCCGGATGCCTTGCTTGATGTTCCAGGGCTTCCGTTTGACGCGCATGATCGCCAGAGATATTATGATTATTTTGTGGGCAAGGAAGGTAGAAATCCAACTTGCGTGGAGATATACGATTTGGCCAATGCTGATTCGGATCATTCGCGCCATCATGCTTTTAAAGGCAAGATTATTATTGACGGCAAGGAAATGCCGGAAACGTTAATGGATATAGCGCAAAGTACATGGAAAGCCAATCCTGATAATTCAGTTATCGCTTTTTATGATAATGCCAGCGCTATACGCGGTTTTGACTGCTGGACGCTAATACCGGAAAACCTCGGAAGAGTTTCGCGGTTTACCAAAAAAAAGCTTACTTACCATTTATTATTTACGGCTGAAACCCACAACTTTCCTTCAGGCGTGGCGCCGTATCCAGGGGCTGAAACCGGTCTCGGAGGATGGATACGCGATGCTGTTAATGCAGGACAAGGATCATTGGTGCTTTACGCACTGGCAGGATATTGCGTCGGGCGTTTGTGTATTCCGGGTTATTCTTTGCCATGGGAAGATGCGTTTGCGGATTTTAAGTACCCTGGTAATTTAGCCAGGGGATTAAAGGTTGCGATTCGCGCCAGTGATGGAGTGTCAGATTACGGCAATTGCTTTGGCGTGCCGGCAAAAGGCGGTTTTTTCCGTTCTTTCGGCGCCCGCCTGCCATCCGGCGAGCGGGTTGAGTTTGTTAAGCCGATAGTCTATGTTGGCGGCGGCGGCGCTATTGATGCGCGCCATATTAAAAAAGGCAAGGCAGTTAAAGGCTTAAAGATTGTTCAGATTGGCGGTCCTGCCTACAATGTTGGTTTTGGCGGCGGCGCGGCTTCAAGCATGCACCAAGGCGAGAACGAAGAACAGCTTGATTTTAACGCTGTTCAGCGCGGTGATCCGGAAATGGAGCGAAAATCTTATGAGGTAATCCGCGCTTGTGTTGCTATGGGCGAAGATAATCCATTGATAAGCGCCCATGATCAGGGCGCCGGAGGTCCGGGCAATGTACTTAAGGAAATCGTGGAAAAATCCGGCGGTAAAATACATATTAGGCGCATCAACTTGGGTGATCCTACGCTGTCGGTTTTGCAGATTTGGGTGGCTGAATATCAAGAGCGTTTTGCTTTTCTTATTCACGCTGATAGGATTAATGAATTTCAGGCGATTTGTGATCGCGAGAATGTAAATTGCGAAGTGCTTGGGGAAGTGACCGGCGACGGCCGCTTTACCGTGTTTGATGACAATAACGGTTCTGCGCCAGTGGATATTGATCTTGATTTTGTTCTTGGCGATGTGCCTCAGAAGACTTTCTCCGATGTACGAATCCTGCCGGTTTTAAAGCCGGTGGAATTGCCGCAGGGGCTTACGCTTCAGCAGGCGCTGTATTGGGTTTTAAGAGAGCCGTCCGTAGCTTGCAAGAGCTGGTTAACAGACAAGGTTGACAGGCATGTTCTTGGCCGTACTGCCCTGCAGCAATGCGTAGGGTATTTGCAGCTGCCTTTGGCTGATTGTAATATTACGGCTCTTAGCCATTTTGGCTTAGAAGGCAATGTTAGCGCTTTAGGAGAGCAGCCGTATAAACTTTTAGTTAATCCAGCTGCCGGCGGACGAATGGCAGTAGCAGAAATGTTGACCAATATAGTGTGGGCGCTAATGACAGATCTCAGGGATATTAAGTGTTCAGCTAATTGGATGTGGGCGCCAAAATTGTTGGGTGAGCGGGCGGCTATGTACGATACGGCTGTAGCAGCGCGTGATTTTATGATCGCTTTAAGCATTGCTATTGACGGCGGAAAAGACAGTTTGTCCATGGCAACACAGATTCATACAGAAGCAGTCAAGTCTTTAAGACAGCTTGTTATAGGCGGATATGCTCCATGTCCGAATATTACTAAGTTTGTTACCCCGGACATCAAGCGTCCAGGCGATTCTAAGCTGGTCTTGGTTGACCCGTCATTCGGACAAGCGCGCCTCGGCGGTTCAGCTCTTACTCATGTATATGACGGACAAATCGGCGACGAAAGTCCGGACATTGAACATTCTCACGCGCTAGTTGAAGCGCTTAAATTGACGCAAGAATTTATTAGAAAGGGTATTATATTATCCGGCCATGACAGAAGCGACGGCGGCTTAATAGTTACCCTTGCGGAAATGGCCTTTGGCGGAAATTGCGGCCTTGATTTAAATATTCAAGGCATACATGAGATTATTCCGCAAATGCTGGCTGAAGAAGCAGGGTTGGTTTATGAAATAGATCCTAAATACGAAGATGAAGTTTTAGAGATGCTTAACCAAGCCGGCGTATTAGCCCAGGTAGTTGGCCAAACAACTTCTGCTAATATTGTTTCCCTTGAGTATAATAATCGTAAAGAGCTTGAAATTCCCATGACTACACTGCGCGAGTGGTGGATGGAAACATCTTGTCAGATGGAAGCTTTGCAATCCAATCCTAAAACAGCAAAGGAGAAATACAAAAACATTAACCAAGCTAAACGGCCAAAGTATTTTGTTTCTTTTGATCCAAAATCGACTGCTCCCGAGATTATGCTTCGGGCTAAAGAATACCCGACAGCCATACTTCGGGATGAAGGCACGAATGGCCATGAAGAGATGGTATCGGCCGCGTATTTGGCAGGTCTTGATCCGCACGAAGTCCATATGACAGACTTGATTTCTGGCAAAGCCACTTTGGACGATTTTTTATTTTTGGTTACTCCCGGCGGCTTTTCCCATAAGGATGTGCCGCAAAGCGCCAAGGGATTCGCAGCCAAAACTATTTTTAATGAGCAGGTGTTTGAAATGCATGAAAGATTTCGGAAGCGTCCGAATACCCTGTCTCTGGGAGTTTGCAATGGCTGCCAAAAGGACACGTTGCTTGGCTGGGTTCCTTGGCACGGAATTGAACCGGCAAGACAGCCTCGACTTGAGACTAATCTTTCCAAAAAGTTCGAATCCTTGTGGGTTACCTTGAAAGTTCTTGATTCGCCATCAGTGCTATGCCGCAGCATGGCAGGCACTATTATTGGCGCATGGTCAGCTCACGGCCAAGGACGTTTTTACTTTCCGGACAAAGCGATACTAAGTGAAGTGTTAGCGAAAAATCTAGTAACAATGGCGTATGTGGATCACGAAGGAAAAGCAACTCAGAAGTACCCGTTTAATCCTAATGGTTCACCTTTTGCTATTGCCGGCTTAACAAGTCCGGACGGGCGCCACACAGTGTGCATGCCGCATCCAATAGATCGCAGTTTCCGGATGTGGCAGTGGGGATGGGTTCCCGAAGAATTAAAAGGTCTTAAGGATTCACCTTGGCTAAAGATCTTTCAAAATGCTCGCGAATGGCTGGAAAAAAACAGCTAATCTTTAACCGGTCCCTGTCTGCTAATTCAGCCGGGGACCACTTTTATTTTTATTTGAAAGGAGGATATGCATGATCAATAAAACAAGTAAATACAAAGAACTTGGCATTGATCCTGGCAAATCAAGCGTGAGGGAAATTTTTAGCAAGATTATAGATAATGATTTTCCCAACGCTTTTGTCAACATCAAGCGCGATCCGGAATTTCCAGGAATGGTGTTCACCAAGCATCCGGACGGCGATGGCAGTAAATTCGTGCAGAGAGCTTTGCATTATTTTGAAACCGGCGATGAAAGCATTTTTCAGGGAGCGGTTGACGATGCTTTATCCATGAATACCGGCGACATTGCCGCCAGCGGTTTTGTTTTCGGACAATGGGTTATAACTCAAGTTATCAATATTAACGGGATCAACCTTCCAAAAGATATAATCATGAAACAGATCGCCTTGCGCGTCGCATGGTTATTGCAGCTTTATCGGGACTATGGTTTTAACGCAACATTCTTTATGGGAGGAGAAACAGCGGACTTGCCTGACCAGACCAATTCAATGGTTTATGACATGGATATTTATGCCCGGGCCAAAGAAACAGATCTGATTGTCGGCAATGTGCGGCCCGGCGACAAGATTTACGGATTTGCCAGTAATGGGCAGGCTGTATGGGAAGAAGAAAGCAATTCCGGCTTAATGTCCAACGGGCTTACTCTTGCCAGGACAGATTTAATGGATGTGAGTTATGGCAAATTATATCCTTTTTTGATTCGCGGCAAAGGCGCTTATCGGGGAGGATTTAAGGTAAATGATAAGCCGGATATTTTGGGCGGCATGACTGTCAGCGAAGCGATTTTATCGCCAACCAGGCAGTGGGCTATCGTGATCAGAATGATTATTGAGAAATTGAAAGAAAAAGGCATATTTCATATGCTGCACGGCATTAGTATGAATACCGGAGGTGGAGCTACAAAAATCTGTCATGTCGGAGAAGGTATCCTCTATAAAAAAATTATGCCTGTTCCGCCGCCGATTTTTCAGCTTATACAGAGCGAATCCGGCGAATCATGGCAGAATATGTTTGAAGATTTTAACTGTGGCGTTGGTATTGATGTGGTTGGTGAAGATAATGAAGAATTTGCCATAGCGTTAAAAGAGGTGGCAGATGAAACAGAAATTAAACTATTTGAATTAGGCCGATGCGAAAAACATAAAGGTAAAGGTAATAATATTTTTCTTGATACGCCTTATGGATGGTTTGGTAATTATTAATTTTGTACATTTATATAACAACAAAGGGAATCGCATAAAGCTATTCCCTTTTTTCTTTTGTTTAAATTCAATTTTTCCGGAATTTTGACAATTAGCTTAATTTAAGGTAAATTATAAGCAGTATTAAGATTACTTGTTTTAGCTGTTGACGCTTTAAGGATAATAGAGGATAGTAAAAACATACAGCGCATTGCACAAATTTTGTTAATTTGTGCAATGCAATTTCAATATTTATGAATAAAGCTGTTATCAAGCAAATAATTTTAGAGCAAAAAGAAGAAATTAAAGAATTTTCTCAAAGTAAAATCATTGAAAGAAAAGTAGA
>JAZDKT010000076.1:0-5033 GCA_043802685.1 Candidatus Falkowiibacteriota bacterium
CACCGCTACCGTTATCGCATCCTCTGAAACTACAGTCAGGGAAATACCTAAAAAAATTCTGCTAAACATGCTGGCAGACCGTGAAATAGTAAAATACCTTTTTAGGGTTTTGTGCGGCCGCATTAAGGAGATGAATGAAAAACTCACGGACGCGGACATCAAGCGAAAAATCGGCAAAGATATTATTGATTTGCTTATAAGGATGCAAAGCGAAATAATGTTTGATGATTATTTTACTGTCGATAAAGAGGCCCGCGATATTGAATGGGTGTCGCAGTCACTTGGCCATGAAATTGATGAAATCCAACCATTCTTAACACAGCTAAGAAAAACAAAAATAATCATTCTGGACGAAAACAAGGAAATCCATGTTTTCAATGCTGAAAAGTTAAAAAACTTTTCATTTACAATTGATATAACCAATTAAAAACAGCCAAGGCGTAAAAATGCCTTGGCTATTATTTTTTTATTTTAAAATTTTTTATAAAATCTACTTCTCTAAATTTTCTAATGCTTTTTTAATGTCGGCAGCCAGCAATACTTTATTCTTCAACTCGGGAATTGCTTTTACCCACTTGGCCAAATCTCCTTTGTTAATCACGGAAACTTTTTTATTATAATCCTTCACGGCATGAATTATTTCCGTTAATGACCCTAATCCTCCTTGAAGCGCGACAATTCCATCGCAATTTTTTACTATTAGCGCGTCTCTCATCGGATAATCCAAATTTGTTTTTACTATTTTATCCGGCTTGGACCCTATTTCTTCTCCAACTTCCCTCATATATTTCAATGCTGGTAAATAAGCAATATATTTTTTACCGTTGTTCGATTCATAAGAATCAACAACCATTTCAGAAATGCCCTCTCCTCCGCCGGAAATCAAAGTATGCCCGCCCTCGGCAAGCAAACGACCCAGCTCTTCAGCCTCTTTTCTGAATGGAGCAGCTTTATGCTTTTGCCATGTTCCAACTACAAGTATTTTCATTGTTATTAAAATTATTTTTCATAAACCCAGACACCAAAAAAGTAACTAAAATTAACTTTATAAATTCTGTACAACCATATATAATTTAATATTTCCAAATTTGTTAAATATTTCTTTTTGGTGCTGGGTAAACTCTCATGCCGTCCTTGGAGTCTTCAACAACATAACCTTTCTTTTCTATTTCCTCTCTTAATCTATCAGACTCTTGATAATTTTTTTCAGCCCGCGCTTTTTCTCTGCCTTTAATTAATTTTTTAATATCTATATCCAACTCCCCTGTATCGCCGGCTTTATCCAAATTCAATCCTAAAACTTTATCAAAATTTAAAACTGTTGCTAATTTATTTTCACTGCTTAAATCAGATTTTAATAATTCTTGAACAACAGCCAAAGCTTGCGGCATATTCAAATCATCATTAATTGCATATAAAAAATTATTTTTATATTCTTCGCTTACTTCCCCTAATTCATAATTCCTAATTCCTAATTCCCTTATTTGATTATATAAATGCTCCAATCCATTTTGCGCGTTCTTTATAATTACCTCACTATACTCCATCGGCTTTCTATAATGCGTCTGCAAAGCGGCAAACCCATAAACAAGCGGATTAATTCCTTTTTTAACAAAAGCGTTTTCCAGCGTTAAAAAATTCTCATCGCTTTTGGCCATTTTTTTGCCGCCGGCAATGTTTAAAAAAGCTCCATGCATCCAATAATTAAAAAATTTCTTCCCTGTCGCGGCTTCGCTTTGCGCGATTTCATTCGTATGATGCACATTAATATGATCAATGCCTCCGCAATGAATATCCAATTGATCGCCTAAATATTTCATGCTCATAGCAGAACATTCAATATGCCAGCCCGGAAAACCAATGCCCCATGGACTTTCCCACTCCATTTGCCGTTTTTCAATTTTCTCCCTCTCCTTACTAAGGAGAGGGTCGGGGTGAGGTTTAGAAAACTTCCATAAAGCAAAATCAGTCGGATTTTTCTTTTCTTCATTTTTCTCAACTCGAGCTCCTTCTCGCAAGGTTTCCAAATCTAAGCGTGAAAGCTTATTATAATCTTTAAACTTGGCTGTATTAAAATAAATGCCGTCGCTTGTTTTATATGTATATCCCTTCTTTTCTAATTTTTCTATCAAATCAATCTGCTCGGAAATATTATCAGTTGCCTTGCACCAAATATTCGGTTCAATAATATTTAATAATTTTAAATCTTTTTTAAACGCCTCAGTATAAAATTCCGCTATTTCCCATGCGGTCTTCCCTTCTCTTTTCGCGCCTTTTTCCAGTTTGTCCTCGCCCATGTCTCTATCCCCTGTTAAATGCCCGACATCAGTAATATTCATAACATGCTTTACTTGGTATCCGTTATAAATTAAAACGCGCTTTAATATATCTTCAAAAATATAAGTCCGCAAATTGCCGATATGCGCGTAATCATAAACAGTCGGCCCGCAAGTATACAGCCCGACGCTTGTATTCCCCTCTTGCCTGCCCGCCATATCGGAGGGAGAGTGGCTTGGGGTGTGTATCGGCTTAAACTCTTCCTTTTTGCGAGTTAATGTATTGTATAAATAAAGTTTTCTCATATTATTTTCTTTTGTTTTGCTCCTTTTTCAATAAAATCTATAATATATTTTAAGTATTCAGGCACTTCCTTTGAACACATTTTAATTGCTTTAAGAATTTTTTTTTCATCTATCTCGTCATATTCATGCGCTAATCTATTTCTTAATCCTGCTGAATTTTTTAAACTTTCAGCCAAGCCCATCGGCAAATAATTTTTCTTGCCCATATCAATAAAAGAATTAAAATAATCATCCGGCATTTGATTCTCAGCTTCTGACAGAATATGATAATTAATATCAATCATTCTGCCGATAATCCGCTCTAAATATCTTTCCGCTAAAACTTCATATTCGCCTTTTGCCAAGTACTCTTCTAATGGCATCTGACTAAACGGCATCAAACTGGATAGATCTTTATTTATAAATTTTATTTTTCTATATATTATTTTTTTATCAACAGGCATATTGTTTAATTTCTTTTTTAACAAATTCACTTTCCATTTTAAAATAAGGGCTGTAATCATTATACCTATGAAAAGCGTATAATTTGAATTTTATAAAATCGCTTTTTGCTCCACACAAAAGCACTGCCCGCTTGCTCACCTGTTCTAAAAGCAGAGGATTGGCTTTGTTCATGACGGACAAATCCACATTTTTTTTAAAAACAGCTGATAATTCGCTGATTAATTTTAATTCATTTTTAAATTCTATTTCTTTTTTTGCCGATACCGCTAAATCAAAATCGCTTTCCTGCCTATTTGTTCCATTGGCAAAAGAGCCAAAAAGCATAATTAATTTTAAATCATATTTCTTAGCTATTTTTTTTAATTCTTGGCTTTGTTTTATGGATAGTTTCATATTTATAGTTTAGCTTATTAAACAATTTTACGCGAACAAATCCGTACTTAAATACTTCTCTCCCCTGTCCGGAAAAATAGTTACAATATTGCCTGTCCCGCTTTGGCGGCGGCCGGATTTTATTTTCTTGGCAATTTCCAAAGCCGCCAACATTGCGGCGCCGCTGGACATGCCGACAAATATTCCTTCCTGCCTTACAATCTGCCTGGCAGTTTCAAGCGCCTTTTTAGTGTCTATCATTATAATATCATCCAACAGCCCTCGATCATAAATCGCCGGCACCAATGCCTCTTCCATATTTTTTAACCCTTGGATATAATGGCCCTTGGTCGGCTCGGCGCTGACTATTTTTACTTTTGGATTATACTTTTTTAAATAAGAAGCCACCCCCATCAAAGTGCCTGAAGTGCCGACAGCTGATACAAAATAATCTATCTCGCCGTTCATCTGTTTCCACATTTCCCGCGCTGTCCCTTCGTAATGGGCTATTTTATTGTATTGATTTGAAAACTGATCCGGCCTGAAATATTTATCCGGATATTTTTCTACCAATTCTTTGCATCTTGTTATGGCGCCGTCAGTGCCTAATTTTCCGCCGGTTAAAATGATTTTAGCGCCAAACGCCTTTATCATTTTCTGCCTCTCAATTGAAACCGCCTCGCTCATTACTATTTCAACTTTATATCCTTTAACAACTCCAATCATAGCTAAAGCAATCCCGGTATTTCCGCTGGTAGCTTCTATGATGATTTTATTTTTATTCAAACTTCCCTCTGCTTCCGCCTGCTCTATCATCTTCAAAGCAATTCTGTCCTTAATGCTCCCGCCCGGATTTACTCCTTCAATCTTGGCGTAAATATTAACATCTTTGTTGGGATTTAATTTGTTTATCTTCACAATCGGAGTATTGCCGATTGTTTGAAGTATATTTTTGTAAATCATATAATTTTTGCTCTGCTCGTTTAAAAACTAAATTTTAAAATACTATTTTTTTCCTGCCTAAAATATTCCTGCAAATATGGTTATATTGTTATATTGTTATAAAATTTTATAGCAATATAGCCATATTCATATAATTAAAATTTACAGCAATTTTAACAAAACATCAAGGGCAAAAAAATAAAATCCTAAATTAAAAAAATAGGGACTTGCAGTACATTACATGCAAATCCCCTTTAAACGATTAGCTATACGGACCGCGATTATGGTTTAAATAAATTGGGGAATCTTTCTGCTAAAATTGGAGCGTGCTTATCAATAATTTCATTTATGCTTATTGCAATCTCTGCTCTCGGCTCCATCCACTCATGGCCGCAATCATTACATTTGTGCTCAAACACCTTAACCATTTCTGTGTTGCGAGATTCGCATCTTTCACATTCTAATGGACATAGTGATAATCCCATAATATTCCCTCCTTTTTTTCGTTTTCTTAATTTTTTATTTTAAAATCTCGACGAATACTCAAAAAACAAATCGAAAATCATCAATCGTAAATCGTAAATTCCCTGAGCCGAGGAGAGGACTCGAAGCTCCTCGGCGCCGGTCGGACCTAACGGAGATGCGGAGCGACCAATAGTTTACAAAACTACTGCTCTTTTATAAAAATGAGCC
>JAZDKT010000077.1:0-2466 GCA_043802685.1 Candidatus Falkowiibacteriota bacterium
GCCGTGCCTGATATAGCAAAAATTGAGCTTGGCTATATCGCGGAAAAGAAAACAGTTGTTCAGGCGCAAAAGGACAACACGGACAAGATGAACGCGGTGATTAAAAAATTAAAAGAAGATTTTAAAATTGACGCAAAAGACATTAAAACAGTTAATTATAATATTACTCCAAGCTATGATTGGTATGACGGCAGGAGAACTTTAAAGGGCTATCAAGTAAGCCAGAATGTAAGCGTGAAAATTCGCGACTTGGATACAGTCGGAGCCATTATGGAATCAGCGGGAACTTTAGGTTTAAACCAAATCGGCAGCTTGTCTTTTGAAATTGACGACGAAGAAGAATTAAAACAGCAAGCAAGAATTAAGGCCCTGAAAGCGGCCAAAGAAAAGGCGGAAGTTTTAGCGGACGCGGCTGGAGTTAAGCTGGGCAAGATTATCAGTTTCAGCGAATCAAGCAACCAGCCATATCCGATTTATCGCGCCAATTACGCGTTAGAAGCGGAAGGCATGGGCGGAGCATCTCCTGAAATTGAAGCCGGCAGCACGGAAATTAAAATAACCGCCACGGTGGAATACGAGATACTGTGATTATAGGACTTATGCGTTTTTATTGTGACAGAATTTCTTATTAATGGATTCTGCCAGTTAACGATGACTAATATTCAATAACCAATAACCAACATTCATTTAACGCTCAACATTCAATAATCAATGAATGTTTAGATATTGGATGTTGAATGGATATTGAATATTGAGTATTGAATATTAAATTAACCATTTAACCATATAGCAATATAACAATATAACAATATAAATAAGAATTATGATTAATATTTCAAACATACAAAACAATAACCAAGAAGAGGAACCAGTCGCCGGCGTGGCGGAGTTTCAGGAAAATATCATGAATGAGATAGATGACATTCAAGGGAATAAAAAAATTTCAGCCAATGGAAACATTGTTATTCACACTATGCCGAAGAAATTTCATTCAGCCGATTCAAAGCGCGGCAGCAGCAAAAAAACGGGCTTGGTTATTATAATCGGCGGAGCGGCGCTGCTGCTAGCGATTTTTGGCGGCATGTATTATTATTTATTCATGAATGATGCCGGCGGTCCGGACGCGGCAAGCCAACAGGAAGATTCATCAAGCCAAAAAGAGCCGACCGCCGCGGACCAAAAAAACTTGCAAGACCAAGGCAGCGCTGATCAAGATTTAAGCAACGGCGCGGCCGGCAGCGGGGCGCAAGACGAATCAATAGCCGTGAAGCCGGCGAAGGAAATGTACTTATATATCAAGGCCGAGCTGGATCAAACAAAAGATTTTTATGATTACGCGCAAGTGATAGAAAAATACGGAAGCCGGAAAAGGCTGGCGGCGTTAAACAGCCAGAAAAGCGAGTATAGCGGCTTGACAGCGGCTGAAAGAAGTGAGTTATTTATCTCTTTGGCAAAGCAAGCTCCGGATACTAACGACATAGAAGATATCGCGGAAAACATATCGGGAAACACGGCAATATTGTCTGTTAAAGTAAAAAATATCAGTGAAAAAGCAATCATAAAAATGGCAAGCGAAGACGGCGAATGGAAGCTGGAAAGTGAAAACTGGCCCAAGGCGGAAAAGCAAGAAGTATTAACTTTCAAATCAGGCATGGACAGCGATCAAGACGGCTTAACAGATAAAGAAGAAGAACTGCTTGGCTGTGATCCCAATATGGCTGACAGCGATGGCGACAGCTATGGGGACTTGTCGGAATTAATGAATTTGTATAATCCGGCAGGAGCCGGCAATGTGCTTGACAATGAGAACATAAGACAGTATTTTAATGGAACTTTCGGCTATAGCGCTTTTTATCCCGGCGGCTGGCCTCAAAGCTCTGTTGGCGGAGATGAATCTATTATTTTTAAATCAAGCGATAACCATTTTATCCAAATTATGTCCCAGCCGAACGCGGAAAAAATCCAAATTGAAGATTGGTATAACAAGCAGTTTGATACCGATTTTGTTCAGAAGGAAAAAAAGGTAATAGCTGAAAATTGGCGGGGAATAAAAAGCGAGGACGGACTAATTGTTTATCTGGCTGACAATTCATTGAATTATATTTTTATAATCACTTACAACCCGGGGCTTGATGATACTTTGGAATATGTTAATATTTTTGAAATTGCTATTAAGAGTTTTGAGGTTAAATAGTTTTAATGATGTGATGCTAATCTGCTAATAAATGCGAATGCCGCTAATCGCGAATTTTTAAATTAAAAATACAAGATTATGAAAATATGGAAATAAATCTAAAAAATTATTTCAAATATTCTCGTATTTTCATATTTTCATTATTATTAGCGATTAGTTGATTGGCATTTATTCGCGGATTAGCATCATGCCTAATATGATTGAAACAAACAACAAAACCAGAAGCAAGATTGACGCAAGATTAGTAAAAGGGGTGGCGCGAAAGTTTTTAA